>NZ_JBSGVQ010000034.1:10929-89220 GCF_053608525.1 Nocardia sp. NPDC055029 | reverse complement strand
GGGGCGGTCAGGCCGCCCCCGCCGGACCGCATCGGAGCGGGTCAGCGGCCGCGTTCGAGTCCGCGCGGATCGATACTGCGTTCGATGCCTGCCCGCCGCGCGCCCGCGTTCGTGCGCCGGATCGCCTCGTCCGGCGAAATGCCCTGTCCCATCTCGACCAGCATCCGCACTTCGGCCAATTCCGGTGCGACGCCTGCCCGTTCGAGATGGGCCGCGATGGCCGCGCGCCGCTCGACGGAGTCGTAGCCCACCTGCGGTGCGTTCGCGCCGACCGAGGCCGCGGTGCTCGCGAACGGTGAGGACGGGTCCTTCTCGAGGGTGAGTCCGCGTGTCTGCGTCGACTTGGTGCCGACCGACATCATCTGCACCAGTTCGATATTGCGCGGGTCCTTGGCCTTCAGATCGCGGGCCTCGCGGATCTGGAGTTCCTTGGCTTCCTTCATCTTCGCCTCGACCGCCTTGACGCGGGCCTCGGCCTCTTTCTGGCCGGCCTCACGCGACTTGAGGGCGACCAGGGTGGCCATCTGCAGCATGATTTTCATCATGGACGCCGTTTCGCTGCCGATGTCGTCGAGTTCCGCCATGACTGCTCCCCGATGCTGCTGTGGAAGTGGACATCTGAGCCTACCGCGCGAAGGACACGACTGTATGTCTGGCGGAGCCACGCGAGGCAGGTGTCGAGAAGTTTCGGTGGGCACGGAGTGGCGGGGGAGAAAATGCGGAACGAGCCAGCATCGGCCGGACGATCCATAGGATTGCCTTGCCTCTGATGATCTTCCGACGGTGTCGAGGCGATGACACCGGAAAAGGGCCGGACACCGTGACGGCGTCCGGCCCTTTCGGTGCCGTGTGTGGGGCTGTCAGCCCACCTTGACGGTGTTGAAGCTGATCGGCATCTTGGGCTTGCCGCCGCCCGCCGACATGGAGCCGTCGTCGCCCGCGGCGCCGACCTTCGCCAGCGTCTTCAGGCCCGCCTCGTCGATGGTGCCGAAGATGGTGTACTTCGGCGGCAGGATGGTGTCGCCGTAGACCAGGAAGAACTGGCTGCCGTTGGTGCCCTCGGGAGTCAGGCCCGAGTTCGCCATCGCGATCACGCCGCGCTGGTACTTGACCGGGCTTTCCAGGTTCGGATCGTTCGCCGGGTACTGATCGGTCGGGTACTCGTTGGCGAAGCTGTAGCCCGGGCCGCCCATGCCGGTGGCGGTCGGGTCACCGCACTGCAGCATCTCGAAGCCGGTCTCGGCCGAGATGCGGTGGCAGCTGGTGTTGTCGAAGTAGCCCTGCTGGGCCAGGCTCACGAAACTGTTGACGGTGCACGGCGATGCGGCACTGTCGAGCTCGAGGCCGATCGGGCCCTGGGTGGAGTCGATGGACACCTTGGTCTTCGGCGCGTCGGGGCCGGAGGCGACCGTGGTGGTGCTCGGCGGCGCCACCGGCTTGGCGGCGGGCTCGGCGCCGACCGGGTAGGCGCAGTCGACGGTGGCGGGCTTGGCGGCGACCGCGGGCGCGTCCGCGGCGGGCGGCAGTTCGCGCTTGCTGGTGGTCGTCGCGCTCGCCGTGGCCGAGGATTCCGGCTCGTCTCCGCCCTTGGTGAGGAAGTACACGCCGGTCACGGCGGCGGCGACCACGATGACACCGAGTACCGAGCCCGCGATCACGAGGCGCTTGCGCTTCTTCTCCTGCTCGGCCCGTCGTTCCAGCTGGCGCTCCAGCTTGCGCTTGGCCGCCGCCCGTCGCTGTTCGTTACTCGGCACTACCGCGTTCCTCCCGTGTCGTCAGATTCGTCTAGAGGGTAACCGGTTGGACGCGAGGGGCGCCCGTGGGGAAAACTGGATGATCGTGACCAAGACCAGCAGCTTCACCGCCCCGAAGGGGGTCCCGGATTACGTGCCCCCCGGCTCGGCCGAGTTCGTCGCCGTGCGCGACGGCTTGATCAACGCCGCCCGACTCGCCGGGTACGGGCACATCGAGCTGCCGGTATTCGAACAGACCGCCCTGTTCGCGCGTGGTGTCGGCGAGTCGACCGACGTGGTCAGCAAGGAGATGTGGACCTTCGCCGACCGCAACGGCGAGAGCTTCACCCTGCGCCCCGAAGGCACCGCCGGCGTCATGCGCGCGGTGATCCAGCACGGTCTGGACAAGAGCGGGCAGCTGCCGCTCAAGCTGTGTTACGCCGGTCCGTTCTTCCGCTACGAGCGCCCGCAGGCTGGCCGGTACCGGCAGTTGCAGCAGGTCGGCATCGAGGCGATCGGCGTCGACGACCCCGCGCTCGACGCCGAGGTCATCGCCATCGCCGACGCCGGATTCCGCGGCCTCGGCCTGGACGGGTTCCGGCTCGAGATCACCTCGCTCGGCGACGAGACCTGCCGCCCGCAGTACCGGGACCTGTTGCAGGAGTTCCTGCTCGGCCTCCCGCTCGACGAGGAGACCCGCCGCCGCGCCCAGATCAACCCGCTGCGCGTGCTCGACGACAAGCGGCCCGAGGTGCGCGAGCTGACCGCGAACGCGCCGTTGATGATCGATCACCTCTCTGAATCGGCCAAGACGCACTTCGAGCAGGTGCTCGCCCACCTCGACGCGCTCGGCGTGCCGTACGTGGTGAACCCGCGCATGGTCCGCGGCCTGGACTACTACACCAAGACCACCTTCGAGTTCGTGCACGACAAGCTGGGCGCGCAGTCCGGCATCGGTGGCGGTGGCCGCTACGACGGGCTGATGGCCGAACTCGGCGGGCAGCCGCTGTCGGGCATCGGTTTCGGTATCGGTGTCGACCGGACCGTGCTCGCGCTGGCGGCCGAGGGCAAGGCGGCGGCCGACCCGGCGCGCTGCCAGGTCTACGGCATCGCCCTCGGTGACGCGGCCAAGGCGCGGCTGGTCGCGCTCGCGGGCGATCTGCGCGGCGCGGGGATCAGCGTCGACCTGGCCTACGGCGGACGCGGGATGAAGGGCGCCATGAAGGGCGCCGACCGCTCCGGCGCGAAATACACGCTGGTGCTCGGCGATCGCGATCTCGAGGAGCACTCGATCGGGGTCAAGGAGATGGCGACCGGCGAGCAGCGGCAGGTGCCGCTGGGCGAGGTCATCGGCGTGCTGCGCAGCGCACTCGGCAACTGAGCCCGGCGCGTCCCGGCGCGGTAATCTGACCGCGCCTCGGACCGGACGGGCCGGTCCGGGTGGAGAGGGACATCGTGGACGGGGAGTCCGGGCGGGCGGCGGCGGAACCGGTCGGCATCGACCTGGTGGCGCCCGAAGTGTTCGCGCCCATGTTGCGCAGGCTCGCGCTGGCCGCGCTCGGCGTCGGCATCGGCGTGACGCTGCTGTCGGCGGTGTGGGTGAGCTGGCCGTACGCGATCGCCCTCGGGCTCGTCGTCGCGGTGCCGACCATCGGCTACGTGTTCGCGTTCCGGCGCAGGCGGATGTGGTTGAGCGGCACCGAGATCCGCGCGCACCGGCTGCTCGGTGAACATCGCATCGACCTCGCGGACGCGAGCGGCGTACAGCTGCTGGTGTTTCCGGGCAGGCTGAGCCGGATCGTGCTGAAGGTGACCGCGGGCGCGGACATCCAGCTGGTGCCGCTGGCGATGTACACCGACGCGGGCAGTGGGCGGGAGCTGCATCTGCTCGGGCTGCGCAAGCTCGCCGACGCGCTCGCCGCCAGCGAACTCGCCGCCGCCGTCGTCGTCTCGGAGGTGCTGGTGCAGCAGTTGCGGGCCGAGGCGCGCGATGCCGGACTGGGGGAGCGGCCGCTGTATCGCGGGGTGCGTCTGGTGCGTGTGAAGGACGTCGTGTCACCGGTGGTGCTCACCGATTCCGAGGTCGCCTCGCTCGTGTGAGCGCCCGGCTCAAGCGAACAGCGCGAGCTGGGCGTCCGGGGGTGCCATGGTCGGCGGCGTCGGTGTGGTGCGGCCCTGGGGACGGCGTAGATCGTAGGCGGCGAGCAGCGGGTCGACCCGCTCACGAAGCCAGGCGCTGTAGGCAGGGGTGACAGTGCCGCCGCGGCCGTAGAGCTGGCGATAGCGCCGCAGCAGCGCCGGGTGTTCGGTGGCCAGCCAGCTCAGGAACCAGCCGCGCGTGCTGCCGCGCAAGTGCATGGGGAAGGCCATGGCGCTGTCGGCGCCCGCGTCGGCGATCGCGGCGAACAGCGCGTCGAGATGAGCGCTGCCGTCGGTGAGACACGGGATGATCGGGGCCGCCATGACGTGGACGGCGAAGCCCGCGTCGGCGAGTGCGCGGACCAGGTCGAGGCGCGCGCGAGGAGTGGGTGTGCCGGGTTCGAGGCTGCGGTGCAGGTCGGGGTCGAGGATGGCGATCGACACCGCGACGCTCACCGCCACCCGCCGCGACGCCTCGGTGAGCAGCGGCAGATCACGGCGCAGCAGTGGACCTTTGGTGAGAATCGAGAACGGCGTGCCCGAGTCCGCGAAGGCGCCGATGATGCCCGGCATCAGGCGATAGCGGCCCTCGGCACGCTGATAGGGGTCGGTATTGGTGCCGAGCGCCACCGGTTCGCGCTGCCAGGACCGGCGCGCCAGTTCGCGGCGCAGGATCGCGGCGACATTGGTCTTCACCACGATCTCGGAATCGAAATCGTTGCCTGCGTCCAGGCCGAGATACTCGTGGCTGCCGCGCGCGAAGCAGTACCGGCAGGCATGCGAACACCCGCGCATCGGATTGATCGTCCAGCGGAACGGCAGCGAGGAACTCTCCGGCATCTTGTTCAGCGCGCTCTTGCAGAGCACCTCGTGGAAGGTCATGCCGTCGAACTCGGGGGTGCGGACGCTGCGAACCAGCCCGGCCCTGGTCAATCCGGGCAGGGCGCCGTCATCGGCGTCGAGGGTCTGGGCTTGCCACCGCACCCCATGAGTCGAACATGTGTTCGATGTGGTGTCAAGCGTGGTCGACCCCGGCTCTCTACAATCGTCCGCAGTGGCTTCCTCGGCGAACAGGGGAAATGGCATGACAGCGGCAGAGAAGATTCTCATTGTCGGCGGCGTGGTGACACTCGCCTATGGCGTGCTTCTCGGTAATCCGATGACGGTGTTGCGGATGCGCTCGGGTCATCCGCCGACGCCGCGCTATCTCACCGTCGCGCACGTCGGCGCGGTGCTCCAAGGCGCTGTTCTGCTCGGCCTGGTGTGGCCGGCGCGCATGTCGACTCTGCCTGCCGGGTGGAACACCGCCGCGGCCTGGCTGGTCGTGGCCTCCGGGGTGTTCATCGCCGCCAAGGACACGATCAATTGGCTCACGGGCGTCGGCGACGAATTCGCCGAGCACGCGCGCACCGGACCGTTGGGTTTCGCCGGTGCGGTCACCATCACGGCGGGGCTCGGGATCTTCCTCGTCGGGGTTCTCGTTGCCCTCTAATGCGCTGACGAGCGGCCGTACAAAACCAGACTGGACGGCCGCATTTTGGTTGATTCGCGCGTAAAATCGCTGGTGGCGGACCGTGTGGCCCGGTTTTCGGTGGTGTTGTCTCGGTAAGAAGTGTTCGATGGAAAGACCGGTGTTGGTCGCGGCCGTCGCTCAGCTCGTCCTCGGCCTGCTGTTCCCGGGTGCCATCTCGGCGCCCCCGGTGTCCTATGTCGCGATCGGTGACTCCTATACCGCCGCGCCCGGTTTGCTCGATCCCGCTCCCGGCAGCCCGCCGCTGTGCACGCGATCGGCGCAGAACTATCCGCATCGGCTGGTCTCGGCGACCGGGTGGGAGCTCACCGATGTCAGCTGCGCCTCGGCGGCGACCGCGCATATGAGCACCGCCCAATATGCCGATCAGCCCGCGCAATTCGACGCGCTCTCGCCGCGGACCGGGGTCGTCACCTATCAGATCGGTGGCAACGACGGCAATCTGTTCCAGACGATGGTCATGTCGTGCGTAGCGCTCAATCTCGGTAATGCCGCCGGTGTCGGCACACCGTGTCGCGACGCCTGGGGATCGCGCTTCAGCGACGACATCGCCGCCTACGAGCCCGCGATGGGTGCGGCCATCGGACGCATCGGGACACTGGCGCCGAACGCGCGCGTGTACGTCGTCGGATATCCGGCGGTGCTGCCGGAATCGGGCAGCTGCTATCCACAGGTTCCGCTCAGCCCCGGCGATATCGCCTACGCGCGCGATGTCGAGAAAGACCTCAATGCCGCGTTGCGTCGCCAGGCGGAAGTCAACGGCGCGAGCTACATCGACATCTATACCCCGAGTATCGGGCACGATGCCTGCCGTGACCTGGCAACCCGGTGGATCGAGCCGCCGGTGCCCGGTCAGCCCAATGCGACTCCGGTGCACCCCAACGCCGCCGGTCAGCAGGCCACGGCCGACGTCATCCGCGCGGCCGTGGCGGCGTAGGGGCGTCGGGGTCAGGCGTTGCGCGGTGCGCGCAGTAGGTCGACCAGATCGGCGACGGTCTCTTCGGCCGGGCGTGGCCGGTAGCCGAGCTCGCGTTCGGCCTTGCCGTGATCGACAACCGGCGCCGACAGGATCGCGCCGAGCGCCGCCTTGGACAGGATGTCCGAGCCGAGACGCTTGCTGATCGGCTCGACCACCGGCAGGATCGCGCCGAGCGCCTTGGCCGGGATCGCGAAACGCGGGCCTTTGGCGCCGGTGCGTGCCGCAGCCATTCGGCACAGGTCGATCAATGCGGTCATGTACCCGCCGAGCAGGTAGTTCTCGCCCGTGCGGCCCTTCTCGCCCGCCAGGATCAGGCCATGGGCGACATCGCGCACGTCGACCAGGTCGAACCCGCCGCCGATCATCACCGGCACGCGCCCGCGCATCGCGTCGGCGGCGATGCGGTTCAGCCGGGACAGCCGCTCGGGGTGGTCGACCGGGCCGTAGACGCCGGTCGGGTTCACGATCACCGCATCGAGACCGCGCTCGATCACCGGTCGCAGCGCCTGCTCGCCCGCCCATTTGGACCGGTCGTACACCGGCAGTCCGGGATCGGCGGAGCGGACGGTGGTCTCGTCGATATGCCCGCCCGCGCGGTACTGGTCGAAGGCGTGGATGGAACTGGTGTGCACGAACCGGCGCACGCCGACCTCGAGTGCCGCCTCCGCGGTGATCCGCACGCCCTCGGTGTTGACCCGCCACGCCAGGTCGTTCTTCTCGGCGAGGGTGATCAGCGCGACCAGGTGATAGACCACCTCGGCGCCCGCCAGCGCCGTGCGCATCGACGCCGGATCGAGCACATCACCGGAAACCCAGGTGACGGCCGGATCGGACGTGGTCGGTGCGGCACGATCGATGGCCACCACTTCGTGGCCACGCTCGACGAGCTGCGGGATCAGGTTGGTTCCGAGGTAGCCGGCTGCGCCGGTCACTGCGACCTTCATTTCGCCGAGGATATAGAACATGTTCTAGTTTTGAAAGCGAATCCCGCAGATCGGGGCCGACACGGCTCGATAGAGGTCGGGGTATTCGGTTATATTTGGCGCACTGCGCCCTCGGGCGGCCGTGACGGGAGTTTCTCGGCCACCGATCGCGGTCTCAGGGCAGGCTTTTCACGACGAGTTGGGGGATTCGCATGACCGATCTCTCGGTGCAAACCGATGCCGTCACCGCGTTCGCGGCCACGAACGCCGCGGTGGCGGGGGATATCGCCGCGGCAGGTATCACCGACGCGGCGGGCAATGTCGCCGCGATGACCCCGGTGTTCGGGCTCATCGGCGCCGACTACCTGGCGATGTTCGCGGCCGCGCAGGCCTTGCAGGCCAAGGACATCAACGATCTGTCGGCCAAGTTCTCCAAACTCTCCGACGCCGCGTTCAAGTCCTCGGTGACCTTCGACGCGACCGACGTCGCCAACGCCGCCGACCTGGCGCGTCAGGCCGCCGGAATCGGAGGCATCGCATGAAGCCGCTGAGCGGCGACGCCGGCGTCATCACGCCCGACACCGCGCTGGCCACCGCCGACGCCGCGACCCAGTCCGCGCTGGGCGCCGTCCCGGTCGACCACAGCGCCCAGGCGATCCTCGACGTGTCGCTGATGCAGCTGCCCGAGGACATCGCGACCAGCGAGGATCCGGTCTTCACCCTCGCGCAGAAGATCACCGAGGAGACCCAGAACGGCGCGGTCTCCCCGGCCGGGCTGTCGGGTCTGTCCGGGCTCGGCACGGGCGGCACCGTCGACGCGCAGGACATCCTGTCCGGTGTCGCCACCGACGCGTCGACGGCACTGAGCGGCGTGCAGAGCACGCTCACCCAGGTCGCCGCGCCCGCGCTGACCACCGCGCAGACCGCGTTCGACTCGGCCAAGAGCGCACTCACCGGCACGTCGGCCTCCGGTGCGGCGAGCACGGGCAACGGCGCGAGCTCGGCTGCCGCGACCTCGCTGACCGAGGATCCGGTTTCCGCGCTGCTCAACGGGGTGTCGATTCCCGCGCTGCCCGGCATCGACTCGCTGTTCGACCCGATCCTGCAGCTGCTGAGCAGTTTCGGCACCGGTGTGTTCGGCTCGCTCGATCCGACCACGCTGCTGAGCAATTCGTCCACGCTGATCGACTCGGCGATGAGCGTCGCCCAGGGCGGCCTCAAGACCGTCCAGCAGCTGTGGGAGGGCGAGGCCTCCGACGCCGCGAGCGCCGCCAGCCAGCAGGCCCAGGTCGAAGGCCAGGACACCAGCCAGCGCGGCTTCGATATCGCCGCCCTCACCGAGCAGGCCGCCGCCGTCGTCCAGTCGGGCAACGCGCAGCTGTCGGCGATCGCGACCACCTTCGCCGCGCAGGCCACCGCGCTCGCGCCGACGATCATGCTGCCGCCGACCCAGGCCACGCTGATCGGCCTCGCGACCGAACACCTCGGCTCGGCGGTGACCGTCGTCAACTCCACCCGTGGCCAGCTGGCCGGGCACACCGCCCAACTCGGCGGCGTTGTGCAGCAACTCGTCGGACAGAGCGGCCTGCCCTCCCCGGAAGAAGTGCTCAGCGCCGCCTCCGAGAACATCGCCGAACCACTGCTCACCCAGGCCGAAGACGCATTGTCCGGCACGGGCGGCGACTCCACCGCCGCCGCGAGTGCCTCGCCGACCGCGACCACCCCAACACCCGGCGCGACGACGCCGTCTGGCCTCGGCTCCGGTGGTACGGGCGGCAGCGGTGGTACCGGCGGTGCGCTCGGGGCGCTCGGCACGGCCCGCGGTGGATCGGGCGGCTCCGGTGGTGGCACCCCGAGCACGGGGACCCCGAAAGCCACGACCGCCGTGCCTGGTTCGGCCCTGCCCGGCGGTCGTGTCATGACCACCGCGATGGGTGGCACCGGTCTCGGCAACACCACGACAGCGGGCACCAGCGGCTCCGGTTTCATGGGCGGTGGTGCCGGCGCGGGCGCGGGCCAGCGCAGCAACGACGAGGAACACGGCCGCACCGTGCAGCCCTACCAGAGCCGCACCGGCAACGACGACCTCACCGGCCCACTCGGCGAATCGACGCCGGAGGTCATCGGCGCGGTCCACGAGGACGAACGCGACGCCGACGAAGACCGGTTCTGAGCTCGGACGACGCCGCCCCGGACACCGTGCTCAGGTGTCCGGGGCGTCGTCGTCAGCTCAGCGCTTTTCCTTGAAGGCGTCGACCAGCTTCTTGCAGAGGTCGGTGAAGCGCTTGCGCGCGGCCTGCTGGTCCGCGTTCAGGCCGTCGGTGGAATCGGGGGAGTAGACGACGAGATGGGCATCGTCGACCAGGTCCTCCGGCATCAGATCGATGATCGTGGTGCCCTTGCCCTCGCCGGACGGGATGCCGAAGTCGACCTCCTTCAGCGCGTTGATCTCGTCCCGCGCGGCCGAGATCACGTCCTCGGCAACGGTTCCCGTCACCTGCTTGGCCGCCGTCTCGGGCTTGCGGTCCTTGCTCACCGCATCCGGGGAATGCACGGCCTTGCCGTCGGCGAAGACCTGCAGCACCGGCCGCAGGTCGGTGCGCTGGGACCAGCCGTCGGGGATCGTGGTCACGCTGATCAGGGGTAGCGGCGCCGGCTCGGCGTTGGCGACGGCGCTCACGCCGGGCAGGGCGAGAGCGCAGACGAGCAATCCGGTCATGGTCAGGCGCATGGGTTCCCCTCGGTCGAAAAACGATGTGTCGGTGTCGCGTCGGGGGTCAGCGTAGCCCGGGCGGGTTGTTCAGGTCACCCGCGGAATAGGTATCGCACGCCTTGACCGAACCGGTCTTGTAGCCGGTGAGGAACCACTTCTGGCGCTGCTCGGACGATCCGTGCGTCCACGACTCGGGGTTGACACCGCGCCCGGCGGAGCGCTGGATGCGGTCGTCGCCGACGGCGTTGGCGGCCGAGAGCGCGTCGCGGATGTCGTTGTCCGACAGGGGCTTCAGGAACGGCTGGGTGCTGCCCGGCGCGGGCTGCTTGTCGGCGTAGTGGGCCCAGATGCCCGCGTAGCAGTCGGCCTGCAGCTCGGTGCGGACCGCGCCGGACTTGGCGCCCTGCGGGTCGCGCTGGGCCCGGCCGATGTCGCCGAGCTGGTTCTGGATGTGGTGGCCGACCTCGTGCGCGACCACGTATTCCTGGGCCAGCGGGCCCGCGTTGGCGCCGAACCGGTCGGTGAGATCCTGGAAGAAGGCGGTGTCGAAGTAGGCGGTCTGGTCGGCGGGGCAGTAGAACGGGCCGACGTCGCTGGTGGCATTGCCGCAGCCGGTCGACACGGCGCCGGAGAACAGCACCAGCTGGGGCTCGACATAGCGGGTGCCGGTCTGCTTGGGCAGTTCCTGCGACCACACCCCGTCCAGGCTCTGCGCGGTCGCCACCACCCGGCAGTCGACGTACTTGTTGGCGTCGGCGCCGGTCTTGCAATGGCTCGGGGTGCCCGCGGTGCCCGGCTGACTCTGCTGGGTGTCCTGCACGCCGGTGAAGTTGCCGAGCACCGACCCGGGATCACCGCCGAGCAGCAGCGTGATCACGAGCAGGATCAGACCACCGGCGCCGCCACCGACGGCGAGCTTGCCACCCATACCGGGGCCGCCGCCGGAGGAGGCCCGGCCGGGATCGATCTCCATACCTTCGTTGAAGGTCATCGCGGTACTCGCCTTCGCTCGGTTGTCCAGCTGTCCTGCAGCGCGATTCACCGCGGGCGGACCCTCGCCGGCGGGCATGCGTCACAAGCTTGACACGGCGCGGCGAGATATCGGTTTTCCCTCGGGGATCGTGTCTCACTACGATGGCAGTGCACCTGGTCTTCCCCGCCGGTGCGACGAGTCCGCAAAAGTCTGTCGAAAGGAATACCGTGCTGCGCACCCACTTGGCTGGTTCGCTGCGAAGCGAGCACGCCGGTCAGACCGTCACCCTCACCGGCTGGGTGGCCCGGCGTCGTGACCACGGTGGCGTGACCTTCATCGATCTGCGCGACGCCTCCGGTGTCGCGCAGGTGGTTTTCCGCGAGGGCGAAGCTGCCGAACAGGCGCACAAGCTCCGCGCGGAATTCTGTGTGCAGGTCACCGGTGTGGTGGAGCAGCGTCCCGACGGCAACGAGAACCCCGAGCTGCCGACCGGGCAGATCGAGGTCAACGTCACCGACCTGGTCGTGCTCAACGAGAGCGCCCCGCTGCCGTTCCAGCTCGACGAGACCCCCGGCGACGAGGCCCGCCTCAAGTACCGCTACCTCGATCTGCGCCGCGAAGGCCCCGGCCACGCCATCCGGCTGCGCTCCAAGGTCAACGCCGCCGCCCGCGACGTGCTGGCCCGCCACGAGTTCATCGAGGTGGAGACCCCCACGCTGACCCGCTCGACCCCCGAGGGCGCCCGCGACTTCCTGGTCCCCGCGCGCCTGCAGCCGGGCAGCTTCTACGCCCTGCCGCAGAGCCCGCAGCTGTTCAAGCAGCTGCTGATGGTCGGCGGCATCGAGCGCTACTTCCAGATCGCGCGCTGCTACCGCGACGAAGACTTCCGCGCCGACCGTCAGCCCGAGTTCACCCAGCTCGACATCGAGATGAGCTTCGTGCGCCAGGAGGACGTGATCCTGCTGGCCGAGGACATCCTGGTCGCGCTGTGGAAGCTGGTCGGCCACGACATCACCACTCCGATCCCGCACATGACCTACGCCGAGGCGATGCGCCGCTTCGGTTCGGACAAGCCCGACCTGCGCTTCGGTATCGAGATCACCGAGCTCACCGACTACTTCGCCAACACCCCGTTCCGGGTGTTCCAGTCCGAGTACGTCGGCGCGGTCGTCATGCCGGGCGGCGCGAGCCAGCCGCGGCGTCAGCTCGACGCCTGGCAGGAATGGGCCAAGCAGCGCGGCGCCAAGGGCCTGGCCTACATCCTCGTCAACGAGGACGGCACCCTGGGCGGGCCCGTCGCCAAGAACCTGACCGACGCCGAGCGGGATGGACTGGCCAAGCAGGTCGGCGCCGAGCCGGGCGACTGCGTGTTCTTCGCCGCGGGCGCGGTCAAGTCGAGCCGGGCCCTGCTCGGTGCCGCACGCGGCGAGATCGCCCGCAAGTGCGACCTCATCGACCCGAACGCCTGGGCCTTCGTCTGGATCGTCGACGCGCCGATGTTCGAGCCCACCGCCGAGGCCACCGCCAGCGGTGACGTCGCCCTCGGCTACTCGGCCTGGACCGCGGTGCACCACGCGTTCACCTCGCCCAAGCCGGAGTCGATCGACACCTTCGACACCGACCCGGGTTCGGCGCTGGCCTACGCCTACGACATCGTCTGCAACGGCAACGAGATCGGCGGCGGTTCCATCCGTATCCACCGCCGCGACGTGCAGGAACGCGTGTTCCAGGTGATGGGCATCGGCCACGACGAGGCGCAGGAGAAGTTCGGCTTCCTGCTCGACGCCTTCGCCTACGGCGCCCCGCCGCACGGCGGCATCGCCTTCGGCTGGGACCGCATCACCGCGCTGCTGGCGGGCGAGGACTCGATCCGCGAGGTGATCGCGTTCCCGAAGACCGGTGGCGGCGTCGACCCGCTCACCGACGCACCCGCCCCGATCACCGCGCAGCAGCGCAAGGAGGCCGGTATCGACGCCAAGCCCGAGGTCAAGGGCGACGGCAAGGCCGCCGACGCGCCGAAAGCTGTTGCCGCCGAGAAATAGCGGTCGCTGACCGCAGCCGGTACCTTCTGGTCAGTTCCCGTGCCGCCCCGGCGGCACCGACCAGAAGGGCCACCGGTGCTGCATCTGCGTGTGATCAGTCCGCCCGAGCAGACCGACGCCCTCGTGCGGGCGCTCGAAGCCGACGCGGGGGTCACCCATCTGACGGTCGCGCGCGGGATCGCCGTGGAACCACAGGGCGATCTCGTGCAGGCCGACGTGGCACGCGAGGCCGCCAACAAGGTCCTCGCCGACATCAAGGCCCTCGGGATCGAGCAGACCGGTGGTATCACGCTCGGACCCGTCGAAGTGGTGCTCTCCGATGCCGCCGACCGGGCGGTCAGGGCCGCGCCCGGTGACCCGAGCGAAGCTGTGGTCTGGGAGCAGCTGCTCGAGGAGACCCACGAGGAGTCCTCGCTCAACGCGACCTTCGTCGCGTTCCTGACCATCGCCTGCCTGCTGGCCTCGATCGGGGTGGCGACGAACTCGCCGGTCACCATCGTCGGCGCCATGGTGGTCGGCCCCGAGTTCGGGCCGCTGGCGGCGCTGTCGGTGGCGCTGGTGCGCCGCAACTGGCGGCTGGCGCGGCGCTCGGTGATCGCGCTGGCCGTGGCCTTCCCGGTCGCGATGGTGATCACGCTGGCCGCGACCCTGCTGTGGGAGCGGCTCGGCTGGATCACCACCGAAGGCGTTGTCGACGCCCACGACGTGGACTTCATCTACCAGGTCGGGCCGTTCTCGCTGGTCGTGGCGATCCTGGCGGGAGCGGCCGGCATGCTGTCACTGGTGACGGCGAAATCGGCGGCCCTGATCGGCGTGTTCATCTCCGTCACCACGGTGCCCGCCGCCGGGTACGCGGTGGTGGCGGCGACCATCGGCCAGTGGCACCGCGCGTTCGAGTCGGTGGGTCAGCTGGCGGTGAACCTGCTCGGCATCGTCGTCGCGGGCGTCCTCGTGCTCGGGCTGCGGCCGCGCGCGGGCGACGAGGCGGGTCCGGTCGGCCGGTTCAAGCGGGCCATCGGGATGCGCACCCCGCTGCGGCACTGAACTCCGGGCTCAGACCCGGGCGACCGGTCCCGCGGTGAGCATCCGGTAGGAATAGGTCACCGCGATCGCGCACACCGGGCCTGCGACGAACAGGCCGAGCCCGCACAGCGCCAGACCGACGATGGTGACCAGAGTGACCGTCAACGCGAGCAGCAGCGAGGCCCACAGGTTGGCCAGTACCAGCACCGCGCTCGCCTTGATCGCCTCCAGCGGACCGTAGTCCTGATCGATGACGAAGTGCAGCGAGAACATGCACAGGAAGCCGACCACCAGGCCGGGCAACAGGCACAGCGACGAGGCGAGCAGGGTCGCGGCGAAGGCGAGCAGGGCCGTCAACAACACATTGCCCGCGTTCACGAATCGGAAGAACGACCCGAAAGCCGGTGGGTAACCGTCGGTTTCGTAGAGCGCGCCGCGGATCATCACCGCCTGCAGCAGCCACAGCCCCACCGCGACCGCCAGGAACAGGAACAGCACGGTGAACAGCGAGGTGGGATCGAAGATCTGGACGATCGCGAGGACGGCCAGATAGAGGAGCACCCCGACCGCGGTGACGCCGAGCCACGGACCCGGATTGGTGCGGAACCGCTCCCAGCCGTAGCTCAGCGAGCGGCCGATATCGAGTGCTTGTGCTCCCGAATGGTAGTAGCCCGGCGTCTGCCCGCCGCCGGTGCCCGACACGCCGGGCGCGGGGGCGGCGCCATACCCGGGATTGTTCGGTTTCGCCTGCGGCGTGCCGTAGCCGGGACCGGTGCCCGCCGGCCCGTACTGTGGTGTGGCGGCGGCCGGTCCGGCAATCGGCGGCGCGGGCTCGAGTGGTTCCTCGCCGTACTGCGCGGCGCCGGGCCCTTCGAATTGCGGATAGCCTGCGCCACCGGCCATTCCATGCCTGCTCGGTCCGGAACCGGACGCGGGCGGCTGCCCCTGTCCCTCATGGCGGCCCGTGCCATCGGCGAACTGTCCGCCACCGCCGGAGCGCGGCGACCCACCCGGTGAATCGCTCGATGCGGCGTACGGTGTGTCGGTCACTGTGGTAGACCTTTCGACTCAACCGGTTTGCGGTGTGGCGCACAGCAGTTGACGATGAGAAAACCCGACGACAGTCGGGTGTGTCAAGCGAACAGTCACACTCGCGCAACCTCGGTGCCAACACGCCGGGCGACGCGGAAAGGTTGTGTAACCGCTCGCTAGAAGTGACCAGGTACGAGTAGCTTGAGAGGCGATGACCGCACTATTGGCCGAACGCGCCGCCGACGTCGTGTCCGCAGCACAACAGTTGCTCACAAAGCGAATGGGTGCTGCGGTGAAACTGAGTGATCCGATGGAGCTCAGTGGCAGTGGTAGGACGACAGTCCTACGCGTGCGTGTTGCGGAAAACGCCTTTTCGCTGCCGCGCACGCTGATCGTGAAGCAGGTGCGCGGTTCTGCTCAGGACCGCAGCACCGGTGGCATGGCACCTGGAGTCACCAGCATCGACGCGGCATTCCTGCGCGAGGCGGTGTCCTACCAGTTCACCACCGCGCTGAGCCGCGAACAGCGCCCTGGCGCCTACCTGATCGCGCACAGCGTGCCCGACCGGCTGCTGGTGCTGTCCGATCTGGGCGACAACGCGCTGCTCACCTCCGTGCTGCAGACCCGCGCCGAGCCGGGCACCCGTAACGCGCTGATGGCCTTCGCGCAGGCGCTGGGCCGGATGCACGCCGCGACCGTCGGCCGCGAACCGGACTTCGTCGCCCTGATGCGCCGGGTCGACTCGGTGCATCGCGTCGACGGGATCGCCCAGCAGGCCCAGGCCGCGATCGCCGATGTCCCCGGGCTGCTCGAGGCCGAGCTCGGCATCGAGGTGCCCGGCGAGATCGCCGAGCGCATCGTGCACGGCAACCGCCTGTTCACCGGCGGCCGGTATCGCGCGTTCAGCCCGTCGGACCTGTGCCCCGACAACGTGATCATGAACGACGAGGGCGCCCGGTTCCTCGACTACGAGTGGGGCGGTTTCCGTGACGCCACCCTCGACATCGCCTACGCGCTGGTCTCGTTCCCGGGTTGCCTGTGCGATTTCGAGCTCTCGCGCAGCCGCGCCAGGGAGATGGTCGAGGCCTGGCGCTCGGTCGTGGTCGGGGTGTGGCCGTCGCTGGCCGACGACACCGTGCTGGCCGAGCGAATCCTCGAGGCGCGCCTGATCTGGGTGTGGCTGTCGACGTACTGGTTCCTGCCCGCCGATCACACCCGCATCGCCACCGCGCGCGAACACGGCCTGTCCGTGCCGCGCTCGGAGGCCCTGATCAACCGCTGGTCGGCCCTGGCCGAGGACGCGCGGGTCACCGGGGACGACGCCGTCGGCGACTTCGCCGAGCAGGTGTCGGCGATGCTGGAAGAGCGCTGGGCGGAGTAAGCGAGCCAGACGAACGCAGGGGGGTTGCGTGTTTTCCAGCTACGCGATGTCTGCACCGATCGACGTAGCTGTGCGAGGATTTCCATGGACGACCGATCTGTTGCCGCACCATCGCCTGCATCGCGCCGGGATTCGGCAGCTGGTCCCGAGCCGGACATGGATCGGTTCGTCGATTTCCTGCGCGCGGTGTCGATAGTTGTTGTCTGCGTAGGACACTGGCTCGTCATCGCACCGGAGTACCAGGACGGCGAGCTCGTCGTGCCGGAGATTCTCCTGCTGATTCCCTGGACACAGTGGCTGACACTCGGCATGCAGGTGATGCCGCTGTTCTTTCTTGCCGGCGGATTCACCGCGGCCCACTCGTGGACAAGGAGGAAGCGCGAATCCGCGGAGTGGGCGCACAGCCGGGCGCTTCGCCTGCTCGTGCCGACTGCCCTGTACGTCGGTATCGCGATCCCGATTCTTGCTCTTGCCGGCGCGCTCGGGCTGAATGCCGGCATTCGCGCGGATGTCCGCTGGTTGCTGGCGTCGCATTTCTGGTTCCTGCCGGTCTATCTGGTCGTCTCGACCCTGACGCCGTGGCTGTTCGCCGCGCACATCCGATGGGGTTTGTCGCTGCCGATCGTGCTCGGTGGTGCCGGTGCCGCGATCGACTATGCCGCCGTTCGCCTGGATGTGTACGTTCTGGGGCTGATCGGCGGCCTGATGGTCTGGGGGGCGATCTTTGCTCTCGGCTTCTCGTGGTACCAGCGGCGGCTGAGCGTTCGCCACCTGGCCGGTATGGCGATTCTCGGCGCGACCGCCTACACCGCGCTCGTCTGGTTCGACGTGTACCCGTTGTGCATGCTCATGGTTTCCACCCAGGAAGTCGGCAACACCAACCCGCCGTCGGCGGCTTTTCTCTTCTTCGCCGTTGCTCAGGTCGGGGTAGTTCTGCTGATCGCGCCCGCGCTGCGCGGGCTGCTGGCCCGGCAGGCTGTCTGGGCGAGAGTTCGCGCGATCTCGGCATCGAGTATGACCGTGTACCTGTGGAACTTCGTCCCGGTTGTCACGGTGGGGACGCTGTTGTTGTCGACCGGAATCGCGCCGGAGTTCACTGTCGGTTCGGGCGGATGGTGGTTGCAGCGTTCCGTGTGGCTCACTGTGCTGGCCGCCGTGATGATGGTCGTGCTGGCAGCTGTCCGGCCCGTGCAGAATCGGCTCGTCGGTGCTGTCTACCGGGGTCTCGGCAGTGATATCCGGGTGCGTCCGGGCCTGGTCTCGGTCGGCTGGATGGCAGCGTTCCTTCCGCTGTGTTTCTGGACGTTTTCCGGGCTCGGATCTTCCGGTGCGCTGACTGTGCCGGCGTTGCTCATGTTCGCCGGGGGAATGGTGATCCTGGGCCGGCTGTCGATTCAGCGAGGCGCTGCGGCGTAGTTTCCCCGGCGACGTGCTCAGTCCAGCGGGGTCGGCCTCGGTTCGACGCGCCCACCCGCCGGGACGGCGAACGACACGCCGTGCCGCACGCCGGTCGCCGGGTCGGTGACATCGGCGACGTAGAACCAGTCCATCTGCGTCTGCGCCGGAGTCACCTCGAGCACGCCGAAACCGTGCGAGTCGAGTTCGGTGTAGCGCAGGTGGTGATTGGCCGCCTTGATGGCCTCTTCGGCCGGAACCGACGCGGTGCGCGGCGGCATCTTCAGCAGGTCACCGACGCTGGAGGAGGTCACCGACGGGATGACGAACTCGGCGCCGACCGTGGGACCGCCGGGATAGTCGGCGGCGCTGAGCGGCAGATCGGCGGCCCAGGAGGTGTGGATGTCGCCGGTGAGGAACACGACGTCGCCCACCTTGTTGTCGGCGATGGTCCGGAACAGGGTGTGCCGGTCGGCGGTGTAGCCGTCCCACTGGTCGCCGTTGACGGTCAGGCCGCCCTGCGGGATGCCGAGCGCCTCGGTGATCGCCTGGGTGGTCGCCGGTTCCAGCGGCGGGAACACCAGCGGCGCGACCATCACCGAGTTGCCGATCAGCTTCCACTGCGCGGGGGAGGAGGTCAGGCCCGCGGTCAGCCAGTCCATCTGGGCGCGGCCGGTGATGGTGCGGGCCGGGTCGTCGGCGTTGCGCCAGCCGGCGCCGGGGCCCGCCTCGTGGTCGCGGTAGCTGCGCAGGTCCAGCATCGACAGTTCGGCGAGGGTGCCGAACCGCAGCCTGCGGTAGATCTGCACCTCGGTGCCGGTGCGGGTGGCGCGCACCGGCATCCACTCCAGGTAGGCCTGCGCGGAGGCCGCGCGGCGGGCGCTCCACGGACCGCGCACGGCCGGATCGTGGTTCTCCGAGCCGTCGCGCCAGGAGTTGTCGGCCGACTCGTGATCGTCCCAGGTGCAGATGAACGGCACCGACGCGTGCAGCGCCATCAGGTCGGGGTCGGTCTTGTACTGGCCGTGCCTGGTGCGGTAATCGGCGAGGGTGACGATCTCATTGGCGGGCTCGTGCGCGCGCACCGCGCCGCCGCGCCCGGTGTACTTGCCGCGGCCGTACTCGTAGAGGTAGTCGCCCAGGTGCACGACCGCGTCCAGGTCGGTGCGGGCGGCCAGGTGCCGGTAGGACCCGAACCAGCCCGCTTCCCAGTTGGAGCAGGAGACAAGGCCAAGACGTAGCCGCTCGATGTCGCTGTCGTTCGCGGGCGCGGTCCGGGTGCGGCCGACCGGGGACGTCTCGCCGAGGGCGGTGAAGCGGTAGAAGTAGTCGGTGGCGGGCGCCAGGCCGGTCGCGTCGACCTTCACGATGTGGTCGGTATCGGCGGTGGTGGTCACCGTGCCCGAGGCGGCGATGCCGGCGAAGGACTCGTTCGCGGAGATCTCCCAGCGGACCGTCGCGGGGGCGCCCAGGCCGGAGCCGGGGGTGGCGTCGTCGGCGACGCTGACGCGAGTCCACAGGATCACCGCGCCGGGCAGCGGGTCACCGGAGGCGACACCATGGCGGAATACCGCGCTCGCCGCGTGCGCCGTCGCGGAACTCAGCACCACGACCGCGGCCGCCGCCGTCCCGCCTTTGAACAGGGTGCGCCGGGCGAACTGCCCTGTCGCGGAGGTGATGACGGCGTTGTTTTCGACCACGAGGAGCGATCTCATCCCACGAACCGGCTTACGCGCAAGTCTTGTTCGTAAAGTTGGTCGATCGTTCAATTTTTGGTCGGGCCGCCTCCGCCGCCGCGAACCTGTCCGACCGCGTCGGTACCCTGCTCGACGTGAGCGAGAGCCTGTTCGACGTGCCCGGAGAACGCGCCGCGCCCGAGCACGGTCTCGACGCGGTGGTCCGGCGCGACCCCGGTGCGCCGCTGGCGGTCCGGATGCGGCCGCAGTCGCTGGACGAGGTGATCGGCCAGCAGCATCTGCTCGGTCCCGGCTCGCCGCTGCGCCGCCTGGTCGAGGGCTCGGGCGCGGCCTCGGTGCTGCTCTACGGCCCGCCTGGCACCGGCAAGACCACCCTGGCCTCGCTGTTGTCGCAGGCCACCGGCCGCCGGTTCGAGGCGCTGTCGGCCCTGTCGGCGGGGGTCAAGGAAGTCCGTGCCGTCATCGACGTGGCGCGCCGCAGGCTGTCGGTGGGGGAGCAGACCGTCCTGTTCATCGACGAGGTGCACCGATTCTCCAAGACCCAGCAGGACGCGCTGCTGGCCGCGGTCGAGAACCGGATCGTGCTGCTCGTCGGCGCGACCACGGAGAACCCGTCGTTCTCCGTGGTGTCACCGCTGCTGTCGCGCTCGCTGGTGCTACAGCTGCAGTCGCTCACGCCCGCGGACATCCGGCAGGTCCTCGATCGCGCGATCGCCGATCCACGCGGGCTGGCGGGCGAGTACAAGGTCACCGACGACGCGCTCGACCACCTCGTGCGCATCGCGGGCGGTGACGCGCGGCGCGCGCTGACCGCGCTGGAAGCCTCGGCCGAGTCCTCGCTCGACGGCACGGTCGACGTCGAACTGGTCGAGGCCAGCGTCGACAAGGCCGCCGTGCGCTACGACCGCGCGGGCGATCAGCACTACGACGTGATCAGCGCCTTCATCAAGTCCATCCGCGGCTCCGACGTCGACGCGGCCCTGCACTACCTGGCGCGGATGCTCACCGCGGGCGAGGACCCCCGCTTCATCGCCCGTCGCCTGATGATCCACGCCAGCGAGGACATCGGCATGGCCGACCCGATGGCCCTGCAGACCGCCACCGCCGCCGCCCAGGTGGTGCAGCTGGTCGGCCTGCCCGAGGCCAAACTGGCCCTGGCCCAGGCCACCATCCACCTCGCCACCGCGCCCAAGTCCGGTGCGGTGACCTCGGCGCTCGGCGCCGCCATGGCCGACATCGCCGCGGGCAAGGCGGGCGCGGTGCCACCGCATCTGCGCGACGGCCACTACGCCGGTGCCGCCGCCCTCGGCAACGCCAAGGGCTACAAGTTCCCGCACAACGCCCGCGAGGGTGTGCTCGCCCAGCAGTACCCGCCCGACGACCTGGTCGGCACGGACTACTACCAGCCGACCGACCACGGTTTCGAGCGCGAGGTCGGCGGCAGGCTCGGCAAACTGCGCCGCATCATCCGCGGGAAGTAGCCCCGCGCACGGTGTCACCGAGACCACGGACTCCGGCGGAAAACAGGTGGAATGCAGGCGGTAAGCTGGACTGCTGTGCAGACCCACGAGATTAGACGGCGTTTCCTGGACCATTTCGTCCGTGCCGGACACACCGAGGTGCCCAGTGCCTCGCTGATCCTGGCCGACCCCAACCTGCTGTTCGTCAACGCAGGCATGGTCCAGTTCAAGCCGTATTTCCTGGGGCAGGAGGCGCCGCCGTACTCGCGCGCGACGAGCGTGCAGAAGTGCGTGCGCACCGGTGACATCGACGAGGTCGGCGTCACCACCCGGCACAACACGTTCTTCCAGATGGCGGGCAACTTCTCCTTCGGCGACTACTTCAAGGAGGGTGCCATCACCCTTGCCTGGGAGCTGATCTCCAAGTCCCAGGAGGAGGGCGGCTTCGGCTTCGATCCCGAGCGCATCTGGGTGACCGCCTACGAGTCGGACCCGGAGGCCGCCGAGATCTGGCATCGCGTCGCCGGAATCCCGAAGGAGCGAATCCAGTTCCGCGACGGCAAGGACAACTACTGGGACATGGGCGTGCCCGGTCCCGGTGGCCCCTGTTCGGAGATCTACTACGACCGCGGCCCCGCCTACGGCAAGGAAGGCGGCCCGGTCGCCGACGAGGATCGCTACCTCGAGATCTGGAACCTGGTCTTCATGCAGGACATCCGCGGTGAGCTGAGCCCCAAGCTGGGTCACCCGCCGGTCGGTTCGCTGCCGAGGAAGAACATCGACACCGGGATGGGCGTCGAGCGCGTCGCCATGCTCCTGCAGGGTGTGGAGAACGTCTACGAGACCGATCTGCTGCGCCCGATCATCGACAAGGCCGAGGAGCTGACCGGCCGTTCCTACGGCGTCGAGCACGCCGACGACGTGCGTTTCCGCGTCATCGCCGACCATGTCCGCAGCTCGGCGATGCTGATCGCCGACGGCGTGAACCCCGGCAACGACGGCCGCGGCTACGTGCTGCGCCGCCTGCTGCGCCGCATCGTGCGCTCGGCCCGCCTGCTCGGCGCCGAGAAGCCGGTGATGGCCGAGCTGATGAAGGTCGTCTCCGACCTGATGTCGCCGTCGTACCCGGAACTCGGCACCGACTTCGCCCGCATCGAAACCGTCGCGGTCGGCGAGGAGACCGCCTTCCTGAAGACCCTGAACACCGGTGAGACCCTCTTCGACAATGCCGCCACCGCGGTGAAGTCCAAGGGCGGCAAGCAGATCACCGGTTCGGACGCCTTCGCGCTGCACGACACCTACGGCTTCCCGATCGACCTCACCCTCGAAATGGCCGCCGAGGCGGGCCTTTCGGTGGACGAGGAAGGCTTCCGCTCGCTCATGGCCGAGCAGCGCAAGCGCGCCAAGGACGACGCCCAGGCCCGCAAGCACGCGCACGCCGACCTGACCGTCTACAAGGAACTGGTCGACCGCGGCGCCACCGAGTTCACCGGCTTCGACGAGCTCACCTCCGAGGCGAAGGTACTGGCCCTGATCGCCGACGGCGTGCGGGTGCCCGCCGCGCAGGCCGGTCATGACGTCGAGGTCATCCTCGATCGCAGCCCGCTCTACGCCGAGGCCGGTGGCCAGATCGCCGACCGCGGCACCATCACCGCCTCCGGTCTGAAGCTGCGCATCAACGACGTGCAGAAGATCGCCAAGAAGCTGTGGGTGCACAAGGCCACCGTCGAGCAGGGCCAGATCACCGAGGGCGATGTCGTGCTCGCGCAGGCCGATCCGGCGTGGCGCAAGGGCGCCACCCAGGGCCACTCCGGCACGCACATGGTCCATGCGGCGCTGCGTCAGGTGCTCGGTCCCAACGCCGTGCAGGCAGGCTCGCTGAACAAGCCGGGCTACCTGCGTTTCGACTTCAACTGGCAGGGTGCGCTGACCGACCAGCAGAAGGCCGACATCGAGGCCGTCTCCAATGACGCTGTCGGTGCGAACTTCCCGGTGAACACCTTCGTCACCGACCTGCCCAACGCCAAGAAGATGGGTGCGATGGCCCTCTTCGGCGAGAACTACGGCGACGAGGTGCGCGTCGTGGAGATCGGCGGCCCGTTCTCGATGGAGCTGTGCGGTGGCACGCACGTCGAGCACAGCTCGCAGATCGGCCCGATCACCGTGCTCGGTGAGTCCTCGGTCGGTTCGGGTGTGCGTCGCGTCGAGGCCTTCGTCGGCCTGGACTCCTACCGGTACCTGGCCAAGGAGCGCGCGCTGCTGGCCGGTGTCGCGTCCTCGCTGAAGGTGCCCTCGGACGAGGTGCCCGGCCGCGTCGAGCAGCTCGTGGAGCGGCTCAAGGTGGCCGAGAAGGAACTCGAGCGCACCAAGATCGCCGCGGTGCTGTCCTCGGCGGGCACGTTCGTCGAGCAGGCCGAGCGGATCGGCTCGCTGCTGCTGGTCGCCGCCGCGGCGCCCGAGGGCGTCGCCGCCGGCGACCTGCGCACCCTGGCCACCGACATCCGTGGCCGGTTCGGCAGCGACCCCGCGGTGGTCGTGCTGCTCGGCAACACCGACGGCAAGGCGCCGTTCGTGGTGTCGGTCAACAAGGCGGCCCAGGATCTCGGCATCAAGGCGGGCGATCTGGTCGGCAGCTTCGGCCCGAGCATCGCCGGTCGCGGTGGCGGCAAGCCGGAGATGGCGCAGGGCTCGGGTTCGGATCCGTCGGGTATCCCGGCCGGTCTGGCCGCGGTCCGTGCCCGGGTGGCCGAACTCGCCGGCTGATGCCAGCCACTGCTGGTCCAGCCGAACAGGACCCGGCCGACCGTCCGGACGCGGCGACCGACCCCGGACGGGGCCGTCGCATCGCCATCGATGTCGGCAGCGTGCGGATCGGGGTCGCGTCGAGCGACCCCGACGGTATACTCGCGACTCCGGTGGAGACCGTGCCGCGCGCCAAACCGGCGAAATCCGGTGGGCGCGCGGCCGGTCCACCCGCCGACATCAAAAGAATTGCCGACATCGTGCAGGAGTACGAAGCCGTCGAGGTTATCATCGGGCTCCCGCGCACGTTGCGCGGTGAAAACGGAACAGCGGCCACCATCGCGCGCAAGTTTGCCCGCGAGTTGCGCCGGGTGATCGACCCGATTCCGATACGCCTTTCCGACGAACGTTTGACTACGGTGTCTGCTGCACGTGCGCTGCGCGACAGCGGAGTTCGCGCACGTGGCCAGCGGCAGGTGATCGACCAGGCGGCAGCCGTGTCGATCCTGCAAGGATGGTTGGACGAGCGGAGTTCGGTGTTGAAGGACGCAGCAGACACGGCGAGCGTGGTCGGAGACGATGCATGACCGACCGATGGGCCAGGGCCGAGGAACGCTACCGGGCGCGGGAAGCTGATCGGCGCTACCCCCGGCGCGACGACTGGGGCCTGGACGCCCGCACGGCGCGCGACGAGCCGCCAGCGGCCGAGCCCCCCGGCTGGGACGACGAGGACGGCACCGATGTCATCCCGCGCTACGAGGACGAGGTCTACGACGACGAGCCGGAGCCCGAGCCGGAACCGGAACCGGCCGCTGCGGCACCCCGTCGGCGTCCACCCGCGGGCCGGGCGGGCGCTGCCGGAGGTCCCAAGGCCGACCGTGTGCGGGGCACAGAGGCCTCTGGCCGGGGCAAGGAGGCCTCGGGCCGCAGCAAGGCGACCTCGGGGCGGAGCAAGCGATCGCGGATCGCCTCGCGCAAGGCGGCCGAGCGGAAACGTCGCCGCCGCAACCTCTGGGCGGTCGGCGCGGTGCTGGTCGTGCTGTTCGTCTCCGCCGCCGGTTTCGCCGGCTACAAGCTGATGAGCAGCTTCGCCCCGCCCGCGGATTTCGCGGGCCCTGCCGGTGCGCTCGTCGTCGTCCAGGTGCACTCCGGTGACACCGCGACGCAGATCGCCGGCGCCATGCACGATCGGGGTGTGGTCGCCAGCCGCGAAGCCTTCTACGAAGCGGCCGTGCGGAACGCGGGGATGAACAGCGTGCAGCCCGGGTACTACGCGGTCGGCGTGAACAGCCCGGCCGCCGACGCCGTCGCCACGCTGGTCGGCGGGAAGTCGCGAGTCGGCAACGTGACCGTCTCCGAGGGCCGGTTGCTGCACGACAAGCACGACGCGAACACCGGTGGGCGCTACGACGGCATCTACCGCAAGGTCGCCCAGGCCAGTTGCTACGGCACCGACAAGAAATGCGTGACCTACGAACAGCTCGACGCCGCGGGCCAGAGTATGGACCTGGCCGGACTCGGCGTGCCCGAATGGGCGATGAAGGGCGTGCGGGAATCCCCGGACCGCTCCAGGCAGCTCGAAGGTCTGATCGCGGCGGGCAACTGGGACTTCGACCCGAGCGGGACCCCGCAGCAGATCCTGCGGCAGTTGGTGACCTCGAGCGTGCAGCGCTACGAGTCGACCGGACTGCTGCAGTCGGGCCTCACCACGAGCCTGACGCCGTACCAGACCCTGATCGCCGCCTCCCTGGTGGAGCGTGAGGCGAAGCCGCAGGACATGGGCAAAGTGGCCAGGGTGATCGTGAATCGGCTGAAGGTCGACCAGATGCTGCAGTTCGACTCGACGGTGAACTACACCCTCGACACCACCGAGGTGGCGACCACCAACGCCGACCGCGCCAGGGAAACCGCGTGGAACACCTACGCGATGCAGGGCCTGCCCGTGACTCCGATCTCGGCACCGTCGCTGGACGCGTTGCGGGCCATGGAGAATCCGGAGCCGGGGGAGTGGCTGTACTTCGTCACCGTCGACAAGGAGGGCACCACCCTGTTCACCGACAGCTATCAGGAACACCTGCGACTGGTCACCCAGGCGCAGCGCAGCGGCATCCTCGACAGCTCCAAGCCCTACGGTGGCTGAGCGTCGCAAGGCGGCGGTGCTCGGCAAGCCGATCGCGCACTCGCGTTCGCCCCAGCTGCATCTGGCCGCCTACCGCGCCCTCGGCCTGGACTGGACCTACGAGCGCGTCGAATGCGATGCCGCGCAGCTGCCCGGACTCGTCGGCGGCCTCGGCCCGGAATGGGTGGGGCTGTCGGTGACCATGCCGGGCAAGGAAGCGGCGCTGGCCTTCGCCGCCGAGCGCACCGAGCGGGCCGTGCTGGTCGGCTCGGCCAACACCCTGGTCCGCACCGAGACCGGCTGGCGGGCGGACTGCACCGACGTCGACGGCGTGTTCGGCGCCCTGCGCGGCGGCGGTGTCGAGGCGATCGACGAGGCGGTGGTGCTCGGTGCCGGCGGCACGGCACGACCCGCGCTGCTCGCGTTGTCGGAACTGGGCGCGAAGACGGTCACCGTGGTCGCGCGCGATGCCGGCCGGGCCCGCAGTGCGGTGGCGCTGGCCGAACAGCTCGGCATGCGGCCGTCGGTCGTGCCGCTCGACGCGGAGCGGGTGCGCGCGGTGTGCGCGTCGGCGGGGGCCGTCGTGAGCACCGTGCCCGCCGAGGCGGCTGCCGCTGTCGCCGAGGCCGTCGCCGTCGCGCCGGTGGTCCTCGACGCGATCTACAACCCGTGGCCGACCCCGCTGGCCGCCGCGGTCGAGGCGGCCGGGCACACGGTCGTCAGCGGGCTGCAGATGCTGCTGAACCAGGCCTACGGTCAGGTCGAGCAGTTCACCGGTCTGCCCGCGCCGCGCGCGGAGATGGCCGCGGCGCTCGCCTGATCCGCAGAATTGATACCTGTTCTAGTTTTTACCGGTTAAGGTGTTGCTCATGACCGCTTGGGTGTTGCGAGCCACCGTTCTCGGCGCGTTGGTCGTCGCCTTACGGCTGCTGCTCGGATTCGCGATGGCGTCCGCGCCGACCTACGGCACGATCTGGCGGGCGGGCTGCCTCGTGGTGATCGTGGCCGTCGTCGTCGCCTGGGGCGTGCGCGACGGCCGTTCGGGTAGTGCCGCCGATCTCACCGTGCGCTGGCTGGCCGCGGGCGCCGTCGCCGGGCTCGCCAGCGGCGCGGTGTGCTGGGTACTCGATCAGGTGCCGGGGATCGAACTCGGCGATGCAGGGGCGCTGTTCGAGCTGACGTCCGCGGCCTCGTTCATCATGCTGCTGATCTTCCTGCCCGCGCTGGCCGGTGTCGCGTTCGGTCGCCGCCGCGCGCGGCGCACCACCGAATCCGCTGCTCCCGTCACCGAACCGGAGTTCGCGCCCGCCACCTGAGACCCGTGGTGTTCGTGCCCGGCAGGTTTTCCTGCCGGGCACGACACGTCTCAGAGCAGGATGGGACCGCCGGTGGAGCCTTCGCGGGCGATCGCCGAGTAGGCCGCCGCCAGCAGCGACGGATCCGGTCCTTCGAGGCGGCCGGGCTTGGCCAGGCCGTCGAGCACCACGAAACGCAGCACACCCGAGCGGGTCTTCTTGTCGGTCTGCATCGCGTCCATCAGCTGCGGCAGCGCGTCACCGTCGTAGGTGACCGGCAGGCCGACGCTCTCCAGGATGGTGCGATGCCGGTCGGCGGTGGCGTCGTCGAGACGACCAGCCAGCCTGCCCAGCTCGGCCGCGAAGACCAGGCCGACGGACACGGCGGCGCCGTGGCGCCAGCGGTAGCGCTCGCGGCGCTCCACGGCGTGGCCGAGGGTGTGCCCGTAGTTCAGGATCTCGCGCAGGCTCGACTCCTTGAGGTCGGCCGCGACGACGTCGGCCTTGACCTGGATGGCCCGCCGGATCAGTTCCGGCAGCACGTCACCGGTGGGATCGAGGGCGGCCTCCGGGTCGGCCTCGATGAGGTCGAGGATCGCCGGGTCGGCGATGAAGCCCGCCTTGATGATCTCGGCCATGCCCGCCACGATCTCGTTGCGGGGGACCGTCTCGAGGGTGGCGAGGTCGACCAGCACGGCGCTGGGCTCGTGGAAGCTGCCGACGAGGTTCTTGCCCGCCTCGGTGTTGATGCCGGTCTTGCCGCCGACCGCCGCGTCGACCATTGCCAGCAGCGTGGTCGGCACGTGCACGATGCGCACGCCGCGCATCCAGGTGGCGGCCACGAAGCCGGCCAGGTCGGTGGCCGCGCCGCCGCCGAGGCTCACGATGGCATCGTTGCGGGTCAGCCCGATCCGGCCGAGCACCTCCCAGCAGAACCCGGCCACGGCCAGGTCCTTGCCGTCCTCGGCATCGGGGATCTCGATGCGGTGCGCGTCGATCCCGGTGTCGGCCAGTGCTTTGCGCACCACCTCGGCGGTTTCGGCCAGCGGCGGCTGATGGAAGATCGCCACGGTCCGCACGGCGTTGCCCGCGGTGACCGCCTCGACGAGGTCGCCGAGCAGCCCGCGGCCGATGATCACCGGGTACGGGTCGGCGGTGCGGACCTGGATGGTGGTCGGCTCTGTCACGTGCGCTGCTCCGATTCTTTCTGGTCGTTGTTCTTGCGTCTGCCGCCGCGTCGCCGCGGCCTGTTGCGCCGCGCGCGATCGGCCTGCGTCGCCGCGCGGTCGGCCTCGCCGGGCTGGCCGGCTCCGGTCCGCTGCCCGGTCGGCGCCGGTGTGCCGGTGCGCTGGCCCGCCGGGCGATCCGGCGATGCCGCACCGGACTGCTCGGTGCCCGCCGCGCGCGTTGCCGCCCTGCCGTCGGCGTCGCGGTTCGTCCCCGCGGCCGAGCGGATGCGGACACCGCCACGACGGGATCTGGTCCGCCGCGACCGTCGGGTACCGGTCGTCCGTGCACCGGCGGTCTCACCCTGCGGTGTGCTGCCTCGGGTGGCTGTGGCGTCACCGGCCTGTGCGGTGTCGGTTCCGGATCGTGTTGTCGCCGAACCGGTCCGGTCGATCGCGTTCTGCTCGTTCGCCCTGCGGGCGGCCGCGGCGCGCGCCCTGGCGCGTCGCCGCGCCCTTGACCGGTTGCTGCCGATACCGGGCCTGCTGGTGACCGAACCCGAAGCGGCGGAGCCGGTTCCACCGGCGGTGCGCTCGGCCTCGAGGTCGGTGCGCACCGATTCCAGGCCGAGTTTGGCCAGGATCATCCGCACCACCCGGCCGGGACTGCGCCCGTCGGTACGCACCCGGACCGTGGCCACCTCGCGGTAGAGCGGGCGCCGGATGCGCATCAGCTCGCGGTACTTGGCGCCGGGATCGGTGCCGTTGAGCAGCGGCCTGGCGTTGCTCGAACCGGTGCGCCGAAGTCCTTCGCCCACACTGATTTCCAGGTAGACCACGGTCGCCGCGCGCAGCACCTCGCGGGTCTGCGCCGACAGCACCGACCCGCCGCCGAGAGAGACGACGCCGTCGTGTTCGAGCACGGCCCGGCGCACCACCTCCTCCTCGATCCGGCGGAACTCCGGCTCGCCGTCGGTGGCGAAGATCTCGGGAATGGTGCGGCCGGTGTCGGCCTCGATGCCCGCGTCGGTGTCGTAGAGCTCGACCCCGAGTTCCCTGGCCAGCTTGCGCCCGATCGTCGACTTGCCCGAGCCGGGCGGCCCGACCAGCACGACGCGCGCGCGAGGTGCGGCCGCCTGCTCGGTGTTCGTGGTCTCGCCGACCGTGCTGGGCGAGTCGCCGACGGACCCTTCGGTGCCGACAGTCGATGGGGGGCCCGCGTCGTTGTCCTCCGCGGCCCCCTCCTGCCCCTGCCCGGTCACGACGTGCGGCTGTCCGCGGGCACGTGCGGGCGGTTGCCGATCCGCTTGACGTAACTGGTGATGTTGTCGAGGGTCTCGGTCAGCGAGTCGCCGCCGAACTTCTCCAGCGCGGCCTGCGCCAGCACCAGCGCCACCATCGATTCGGCGACCACGCCCGCGGCGGGCACCGCGCACACGTCGGAGCGCTGGTGGATGGCGACGGCTTCCTCGCCGCTGGACATGTCGACGGTCGCCAGCGCGCGCGGCACGGTCGAGATCGGCTTCATCGCGGCACGTACCCGCAGGGCTTCGCCGTTGGTCATGCCGCCCTCGAGGCCGCCTGCCCGGTTGGTCGAGCGCAGCACGCCGTCGGGGCCGGGACGCATCTCGTCGTGTGCCTGGCTGCCCCGCCTGCGCGCGGTCTCGAAACCGTCGCCCACCTCGACGCCCTTGATCGCCTGGATGCCCATGAGGGCAGCGGCCAGGCGCGAATCGAGCCGCTGCTCGCCGCTGGTGAACGAACCGAGCCCGATGGGCAGGCCGTCGACGATCACCTCGACGACGCCGCCGAGGGTGTCGCCGTCCTTCTTGGCCGCCTCGATCTCGGCGATCATGGCCGCTTCGGCGTCGGCGTCGAACGCGCGGACCGGGCTGGCATCGATCGCGTCGAGATCGCGCGGGCCGGGGATGACACCGGTGGTGTTGGCCGCGGTGCCGATGGACACCACATGCGAGATCACCTCGACGCCGAAGGCCTGGCGCAGGAAGTTACGGGCGACGGTGCCCGCCGCGACGCGGGCCGCGGTCTCGCGCGCGCTGGCCCGCTCGAGGATCGGCCGGGCATCGTCGAAGTTGTACTTGAGCATGCCGGAGTAGTCGGCATGCCCGGGGCGCGGACGGGTGAGCGGCGCGTTGCGTGCCATTCCGGCGAGCTCGGCCTCGTCGACCGGGTCGGCCGACATCACCTCGGTCCACTTGGGCCACTCGGAATTGGCGATCTCGATCGCGACCGGACCACCCATGGTCCGGCCGTGGCGCACCCCACCGACCAGCGTGACCTTGTCGGCCTCGAACTTCATCCGGGCGCCGCGCCCGTAACCGAGCCGACGGCGCGCGAGCTGTGCGGAGACATCGTCCGATGTCACCTCGACTCCGGCGACCATCCCTTCCAGGAGGGCAACGAGAGCGGGACCATGGGATTCTCCGGCAGTTATCCAGCGCAACACGCCGACCATCTTCCCATGTCGACGCGCGTAGGCGGGCACGCGGTCCGACGTGACGAGCGGCACGTCGGTGGTGCGCGGGGCAGCGCGATGGCGGCCACCGGCCCGATCGTGCTGCATCGACCCGCTCCGGAACGTCATCGGGTGCCCGCGCCAGGTGCGTGATCGGTTCGGCGCGTCGCGGTGGTCATGCCAGCGCCATCGCGGTCACGGTGGCCAGGCACATGGCCGGACCGTGCGGCACGACGCGCCGGGACGGCGCCGACCGTGCGTCTACATGTCCCAGCACCGAACGCAGCCAGTGGCTGCCCAGCACCACCGCCGCGGCCGTCGCGGTGAGCAGCGGTGCGGCGATCGCGGCCCACACCCAGGCGGGCGGCCCGGCGAGCGCGGCGGCGGCGCCCAATCCCACCGCGAGTTTCACGTCGCCCGCGCCCAGCGCGGCGGGCGAGAGCAGATGGGTGACCAGGTACGGCATCGTCAGCAACGCGGCCCCGATCACCGCCGTCGCCAGGCTGTCGGTGCACAGGGCATACAGGAACACCGCGGCGGCACCGGCGCCGGTGAGCGCGTTGGGGAGCCGACGGGCATGGATATCGAGGACGCCGAGCAGCAGGCACCAGGCGATGAGCAGGCAGAACGCGGCAGTGGTCATGGATTGATCGTGCTGCGCCCTGGCCACCGGATCGAGACCTCGACCGCGAATGTGGACAACTCCGGGCGATGTGGACAACACCGTCTCCAGTTACGACGCCGACAGACGCGTCCACCCTGCGAAAAGTGCCGGGTTCGGTGCCGACGTGTCGCTCGTTCGGCGGTAGCGTTGACCCATGTGTGCTGACTACACGGGTCCCGATCACGCGGCACGACGCGGCGCCCTGCGTAACCTGCTGGTGGAGAATGGCGTCGACGCGCTGCTGGTGACCGATCTGGTCAATATCCGCTACCTGACCGGCTTCACCGGATCCAATGCCGTGCTGCTCGTGCACTCCTGGGACATGCGTGGCGCCGAGGACCGCACCGTCATCGGCACCGACGGCCGCTATTCCGCCCAGGTGGCCCAGCAGGTGCCCGATCTGCGGGCCGAGATCTCCCGGGCCACCGCGCGCCGCATCCTCGAGCTGGGCGGGGAATGGCAGCTCGGCCGGGTCGGCTTCGAGAGCCATGTGGTGACCGTCGCCGAACACCAGTCGTTCCAGGAGCAGCGGACCGGGCTGCAACTGGTGCCGACCAACGGGCTGGTCGAGCAGTTGCGCATGGTCAAGGACCCCTACGAGATCGCCCAGCTGCGTGCGGCCTGCGCGGCGGCCGACGCGGGCCTGGCGAGCCTGCTGGAGCGCGGCCTGATCCGGCCCGGCCGCACCGAACGCCAGGTGGCCCGCGACCTCGAATGGGCGATGTTCGAGCACGGCGCCGAAGCCGTCTCGTTCGAGACGATCGTCGCCGCAGGCGTGAACTCCGCCGTTCCGCATCACCGCCCGACCGGCGCGGTGCTGGCCACCGGCGACTTCGTGAAACTCGACTTCGGCGCCGTCGTCGACGGCTACCACTCCGACATGACCCGCACGCTCGTGCTCGGTGCGCCCGAGGACTGGCAGCGCGAGATCTACGAACTGGTCGCCCGCTCGCAGGCGGCGGGCAGGGAGGCGCTGAAACCGGGCGCCGAGACCGCCGAGGTCGACGCGGCCGCCCGGGTCGTCATCGAGGACGCGGGTTACGGCCCGCAGTTCGTGCACGGCCTCGGACACGGGGTCGGGCTGCAGATCCACGAAGCGCCGGGAGTGGCGAAAACGAGTACCGGTACACTTCTTGCTGGCGTGGCGGTGACCGTCGAACCAGGTGTGTACCTTCCCGGCCGCGGCGGGGTCCGGATCGAGGACACGCTCGTGGTGCGCGAAGGGGTCCCGGACCTGCTCACCCTCACCAGCAAGGACCTGACCGTCGTCGAGTGACGCCGGTCCCCCAGAGACCGCAGTAAACGAACGAGGAGATCCGAGGACAGTGGCGGACACCAGCGACTTCAAGAACGGCCTTGTGCTGAAGATCGACGGTCAGCTCCAGCAGATCGTCGAATTCCAGCACGTGAAGCCGGGTAAGGGCCCCGCCTTCGTGCGGACCAAGCTGAAGAACGTCGTGTCCGGCAAGGTCGTCGACAAGACCTTCAACGCGGGCGTCAAGGTCGAGACCGCGACCGTCGACCGTCGCGACATGACCTACCTGTACCACGACGGCACCGACTACATCTTCATGGACGGTGACACCTACGACCAGATCTCCATCCCGGAGGCCACCATCGGTCAGGGTGCGCGCTTCCTGCTGGAGAACATGGGCGTGCAGGTCGCCGTGCACGAGGACGCGCCGCTGTTCGTCGAGCTCCCCGTCACGATCGAGCTCGTCGTGCAGCACACCGACATCGGCCTGCAGGGCGACCGCTCCACCGGTGGCACCAAGCCCGCCACCCTCGAGACCGGCGCCGAGGTCCAGGTCCCGCTGTTCATCAACACCGGTGACAAGCTGAAGATCGACTCGCGCGACGGCAGCTACCTCGGCCGCGTCAACGCCTGATCGTGACGGACTCGCCGGCAGACAAGAAGGGCTCGTTCAAGAAGCTGGGCGCGCGCCACAAGGCGCGCCGCCGGGCCGTCGACCTGCTGTTCGAGGCGGAGGCGCGCGATGTCGACGTCTCCGATCTGCTCGCCGAACGCGCTGACCTCGCGACCCGCGACCAGAGCGTGGCCCCCGTGCACGCCTACACCTCGGTCCTGGTCGAAGGCGTCGCCGACGACCTGGACCGCGTCGACGGCACCATCGAGGGCTACCTGCAGGACTGGACGCTGTCCCGCCTGCCTGCCGTCGACCGGGCGATTCTGCGGATCGCGGTGTGGGAGTTGTTCCACGCCACCGACGTTCCCCCGGTGGTCGCGGTCGACGAGGCCGTCGAGCTGGCCAAGGAGCTGTCCACCGACGACTCCCCGTCGTTCGTGAACGGTGTGCTCGGCCAGGTCGTACAGGTGGCGCCGCAGGTGCGCGCCGCCGCGGCAGCCACCAGGGCAGCGCGTCCCGCGCCGGAGGACCGGTCGTGACGAACAAGTACCTCGTGATGGTCATGCGCACACCGAATTTCGACCAGTCCGTGGTCGAACCGCACCGCGCGTTCCTGCAGGAGCTGCTCGCCAAGGGCCAGCTGCAGGAGAGCGGCCGGTTCACCGACGGCACCGGTGGCGCCTACGTCGTCCTGGCCGAAAGCCTCGACGCCGCAACGGCAATCGCGCACAGCGACCCGGTCCACACCACCGGAGCGTCGGAACTGACGATCTACGAATGGGAGATCGCCGTCTCGGCGTGAAATCTCTCCACTACAGCCGCGCATCCTCGAGGATGCGCGGCTGTCTCCGTTTCACCGGACGTCCGGTTCGGCATTGGCGACGGTAGCACGTGCCGCTGTATGGTTAGCTTCTGCTGCGGAAGGAGGCCGTGATGACCGAAGCCTTGCTCAAGATCGGTGAGCTCGCCGCCCGCGCCGAAGTCAGTACGCGCACAATCGATCACTACACCGGCATCGGTCTGCTCGCGCCTGCCCAACGCAGCGCAGGCAACTACCGCCTCTACAACCCCGCCGATGTCGAACGCATCCACCTCATCCAGCGTCTCGAAGCGCAAGGCATACCGCTGGAGGAGATCGCGACCGCGCTCAACAGCGGCCCCCGGGATATGAACGAAGTCCTCGCACGCCTCGATGACGATCTGCGGAACCTGCAGACCGTCACCGAGACCGCGCCCGTCGAGATCCACGGACTGCTCAACATCATCGCCACCCGCGTGCACTCGCTGATCGCGGTCGCCATACAGCTCCCACCGGACCTGCCGATCCTGTGATCAGTCGCCGGCGGTGATATCGGCGACGACGACGGTGACGTTGTCCGGGCCGCCGTTGAGCAGGGCGAGTTCGACCAGTTGCTCGGCGCACCCGGCCACGGTGCCTGCCGAGCGCAGGAACTGGGCGATCTTCTCCTCGGTGACCACGTCGGACAATCCGTCCGAGCACAGCAGGTATCGGTCGCCGGGTTCGGCATCGCCGAGCACCAGCGTCGGGGTGACCGGATCGCCGGTGAGCGCGCGCAGGATCAGCGACCGGCGAGGATGGGTTCTGGCCTGTTCGGCGGTGATGTGGCCCGCGTCGACGAGGCTTTGCACGAAGGTGTCGTCGTGGGTGATCTGGGATAGTTCGCCGGCGCGCAGGACGTAGGCACGGGAGTCCCCGACATGTGCCAGCCCGTACCGGGTGCCGTCGAACAGCATCGCGGTGAGCGTCGTGCCCATGCCGCTCTGCTCGGTCGAACGGGCCGCCTGCTCGGCGATGGCGTTGTTGCCGCGCAGGACAGCCTGCTCGAGACGGTCGAGCAGTTCTCCCTCGTGGTCGTGCTCGAGGGGCAGGAGCGCGGCGATCATCAGTCCGGAGGCGACTTCGCCCGCGGCGTGGCCACCCATCCCGTCGGCCAGCGCCAGCAGACGGGGCCCGGCATGGACGGAGTCTTCGTTGCCCTCCCGGACCAGGCCGCGATGAGTGCGTGTCGCGTGGGTCAGTTGTGTGTTCACGAGGACACCTTCGTTCGGTGGAGGTGGATCAGATTTCGGCAGCGGACTGCAACAACCGTTCCAGGACATCGGTGATCGTGAGCAGACCGACCAGCTCCGCACTGTCAGGGCTGGTGACCAGGCTCAGGTGGCTGCGGGTTTCGCGCATCGTGCGCAGCGCCTCGTACACGGGCACCGTTGTGGCGATTTCGAGCACCGGCCGCATGAGCTCGCCCGCGGTGGTGCCGGGTGCGGCGGTGAGGCTGTCGCGGACGTGGACCACACCGCGCACGCCGTCGCGATCGCGGACCAGCAACCGCAGGTGGCCGGTAGCGCGCGAGGCGGCCTGGATCGCTGCGGTATCGGCGTTCGGCGGCACAGCGCTCGGCGCGGTGTTCGGTGCGACGGTGTCGCCGACGGTCAGCTGTTCCAGTTCCAGTGCGCTGGTCAGGTTTCCGCGGTAGCGCTCGTCGAGGGTGCCGACGGTCGCCGAGTGTTCGACCAGGTGCCGAAGGCCTGCCGGATTCTGTCCGGCGTCGACTTCGCCGACCGGGGTGACGCCGACTCTGCGCAGGCACCAGTTGGCGGCGTGATTCAGTGCGACCAGCACCGGTCGGGTAAGGGTCATGAACAGCTGCATCGGCAGTGCGAGCAGGGTAGCCGACTTCTCTGGGTGCGCGATCGCCCACGACTTCGGCGCCATCTCGCCGATCACCAGGTGCAGGAAGGTCACCACGATCAGCGCCAGCACGAAACCCGCGACATCGGCCACCCACAGCGGTGCCCCGAGGTGCTCGATCAGCGGGGTGATCCAGTGATGCACAGCGGGTTTGGTGATCGCGCCCAGCGCCAGCGTGCAGACGGTGATGCCCAGCTGGGAACCGGCGAGCAAGACCGGCAACTCGGCCGAACCGCGCAACGCGGCCCGTGCGGCCCTGCTGGTCGGCGCGGCGTCTTCGAGCCGATGCCGCCGGGCGGCGATCAGCGCGAATTCGACGGCGACGAAGAACGCGCTGGCCGCGATCAGCGCGATCGTGAACGCGACGACAACCCAGGGATTACTCATCGCCGCCTCGTTCGGATCGGAGGGTCAGCGACACCGACGACGGCACGTGTCTACCGACCGCCCTGACCTCGGCGAGAACCGTCCGCGCCGCCGGGGGCTGTTCGACGAGGAAGTCGGCGCCGCTGGAGGGCACCGCGATTTCCACTTGGTCGCCCACCTGCGGCAGCCCGCCGAACACGCTGATGACCAGACCCGCGATGGTCTCGTAGTCACCGTGCGGCAGTTCGAGGTCGAGCAGCCGTTCGGCTTCGTCGAGATGCAGGTCACCGGCGACGAGCCAGCCTTCACCATCGGCGATGATCTCGGCGGTCCCGGAGTCGTGTTCGTCGGCGATCTCACCGACGAGTTCCTCGGCGATGTCCTCGACGGTGACGATGCCGGCGAACCCGCCGTATTCGTCGACGACCAAGGCCATCTCTTCGTTCGCGGCACTGAGCCGGGTGAACACCTCGGGCAGCGGCAGCGACTCGGGGACGAGCAGTGCCGGACGCATCCGGTCTCCCGCGGTGCCGGTCACCGGCCCGTCGAGCAGGTCGTGCAGATGGATGACGCCGCGCAGGTCGTCACTGCTGGTGCCGACGACCGGGTATCGCGTGTGTCCCGAACCCATGCGAGCCAGGACCTGCTCGGCCGGTTCGTCCACCGGCACGGTGTCGACCTGGGCCCGCGGAATCATCGCGTGCTCGGCGTTCTCCGAGGGAAAATCGAGGATCCGGTCCAGCAGCGTCGAGAGCTCCCTGGGCAGTTCGCCCGCCTCGCGAGAGGCGGCGACGATGTGCTCGAGGTCGCGCGGGGTCGCCGAATGCTCCACATCGTGGACCGGCTCGATCCGCAGCAACCGCAGCAAAATATTGGCCGACTGATCGAAAAGCCGGATCAGCCAGCCGAATACGCGGAGGTAGGCCGTCGTCGAGCGAGCCAGCCGGCGCGCCACCGGCTCGGGCCGGGCGATCGCGAGATTCTTCGGGAACAGCTCGCCGAACAGCATCTGCACCAGGGTGGAGAACACGATGGCGAGCACGGTGCCAACAGCCACGCCGACGGCTACCGGCACGCCGACCCCGCCGAGCAGCTCGCCGAGCCCGCGCCCGATCAACGGCTCGGCCACATAGCCGACGAGCAGACCGGTCACGGTGATACCGAGTTGGGCGCCGGACAACATGAACGAGGTCCGCCGGGTCACCGCCAGCGCACGCCCCGCCGCACTGTCACCGGTCTCGGCGCGTGCCTTGAGCCGCGATCTGTCCACCGCCATGTACGCGAATTCCTGGGCGACGAAGTACCCCGTCAACGCGGTGATGAGCAGGACGACAGCGACACCGGCGACGACGCCCAGGACGGTCAGCATGCGTCGGCCTCGTCCGAGGGGCCGCGGCGGGATCGCTCAGCGGCCGTGTACCCGGGAGGTCGAGGTTCGCGCGTGCCGCGAGATCCCTCCTGGTCTGATTCACCATCAGGCATACGCATCACACTAACACGTGCCACTGTATGGTTGCCGGTGCGACTTCGCGTACCGAGCGGTCGCGACGCTGCTCACCAATTCGCCTATCCGCCAGCTTGTTTCGGCTTCCGGCTCCGCCGGCTTCCGGGAAACCAGACAGTGGCACGTGTTAGTGTGCGAATGGTCGGCACCTTTCGTGCCGACACGATCGATGGGAGATATCGGTATGGGTGTCAGTTTGTCCAAGGGTGGCAATGTCTCACTGACCAAGGCGGCGCCGAACCTCACCGCGGTCGCGGTCGGCCTCGGCTGGGACCTGCGGACCACCACCGGAACGGACTTCGATCTCGACGCCAGCGCGATCGGGCTCGGCGCCGACAAGAAGGTCGTCTCGAGCGGGCACTTCGTCTTCTTCAACAACCTCAAGTCGCCGGAGGGGGCGATCGAGCACGCCGGTGACAACCGGACCGGTGAGGGCGAGGGCGACGACGAGGTGATCAACGTCGATCTGGCCAACACCCCGGCGACGATCGATTCCATCGTGTTCCCGGTCTCGATCTACGACGGCGCGAACCGCAGCCAGTCCTTCGGGCAGGTGCGCAACGCCTACATTCGCGTGATGGACCGCAGCAACGGTGCGGAACTGGCTCGCTACGACCTGTCCGAGGACGCGTCCACCGAGACCGCCATGGTCTTCGGTGAGCTGTACCGCAACGGCGCGGAGTGGAAGTTCCGCGCCATCGGCCAGGGTTACGCCTCCGGTCTGGAGGGCATCGCCCGGGACTTCGGCGTCAACCTCTGACGGTGATCCCGACGGCCTCCGCCGGTGGGTGTACGGGAAACCGGCGGAGGCACGACCGACGCCGGGTGGCGTGGTGTCGGGTGTGCGCGGGGCACGACGGTGATCTTGCTACCTCGAGTGCACTCGAGGTCAACTCGATTCAGCGGTCCGCGCGGACCAGTGGTGCGAGGAAGCCGGTGACCTGTGCGGTCGACGGCTGACCGAGGCGGCGGCCGAGGATGTCCGGGGCATCGGCGGCCGCGCGGCACCGGTCGGGGTCGGTGTTGGCTGGGTCGGCGGAATAGCGTTCGCCGATCATGATCGCTCGCCCTGCCTCGCGTCCGGTGCGCAGTTCGTAGACGGTGATCTCGTAGGTCGCCCGGAACAGGTTGACGGTGCGGCCGATGGGAGTGCCTGGGGCGGGCGGGAGTTGGCAGGTCTGGACGAGATCGCCCAGGCTCACCTGCTGCATGCACGCGATGAGCTGGACCGACGACGTGTCGCTCGGATGCCAGGCGCTGGACTCGCTGGTGGCGACCATCGTGGCGAGATCACCCGACAGGTAGATCGGCCGCGCGCCGTCGCGCTGGTATTCGGCGGCGTTCGGGAACGGTTTCCGGTCGCCGCACATCCGGTCGTAGTCCGACATCTCGAACCGGCTCGCCTGTACCGCGGTGATCGCGAAGAATCCCACCCCGAACAGCACGATGAACAGGATCAATCCCACGCCGGGACCGATCCGGATCCGGGGTTGCTTGCGTTCCCCCCGCTCCCGCACCGGGGTATTGCGCCACCGTTCGAGCCGTGACGGCCCGGTCGACTTGTTCTGTGCCCGCTCCCGCGACCGGCTCGACGCGGTCGGCCGCGCCGGAGGATCCTGTTCGACCCAGTCGGTCCAATGCGCGGAACTGTCGAATTGCTCCGCCGATTGTGCGGTGCCGCGGTGTGCCGGATCGGGGTCGTGCGACGAACTGGACGACCATGCCGCGGCGGCCCCGGCTACCCCGGCAGCGGCGCCGACCGCGGCTGCGGCGGCGGGCGCCGCGTACTCGGCACTCGGCGCTTCGAGGTCCGAGTATTCCGGTTCCTCGTCCGCGGGCCATGGCTCGTAGTCCGGATCGTCGTATCCCTGCGACTCGGGTGCGCCGACGGGATCGTTCTCGGGCGGAATCTCCCTGCTCACAACCTCGCTCGCGGCGCTGCCGTCGGCGGCCGAGTCGTCGTCGGTGTCATCCGAAGGTTCTGCGGCTGACTTCGTCAGTGACACAACACCAGCCGATTCGACGCCGGTCGGCTGGGCAGCGACAGGGGTGTCTTCGTCTGTGTCGCCTTCGCTCGGGTCCGCTGCCGCAGCGGTTGTTTCGTCGGGTGACGGAGTATTCGCGTCGTCGTCTCCCTCGACTGACTCGTCGCCGGCAGGCTCGCTCTGGAGATCAACAGCATCGTCGGAATTGGTATCGGCACTCGAATCCGCCTCTGTCACTTCACCACCCGATGCGTCGTCGGCGCCATAAGGCTCGGTTTCACCCGTGCTGGCCGATGGAACCACAGCGGTTTCCGCTGCGAAGGCCTCACTCGCGGCGTCGTGATCCAGCAACGGTGCGGTAGTTGCGCTGTCGTCGGGGGCTTCTGTCGAGGCCGAGGTGTTCTGCGAAGCGGGATCCTGTGAATCCTCCGCTGCGGCAGGAACACTCACCAATCCCGCCAAGGGCGAAACCGCACCGGCCGTGTCGCCTGCGGACACCTCGGCGCTTTCCGGCGCGGACGCCGTCTCGGATCGCTCCTCGGCACCGGATTCTTGTTCGGGAGAGCGCTGTTCGTGACCGTGCGTCGCCCCGGGCACCTCAGCCGAGGCTGCCGATGCGCGCGGCCGATGCGCGAGACGATCGATCGCGGCGAGAAACGCGGGCGTACTCGCCTGCGCGAGCCGTGTACTCACCCGCGACAAACCACTCTCCCCGGACCCCGCGGCAGCGTCCGTCTCCTCGGCGTCACCGAGTTCGATCGAGGCAGGCGCGGCAGGCCGGCTCGTGGTCGACGGATCGAGCCGCGCGGGAAAACCCTGATCCGCCAAGGCGACCCGGCTGGGCAGCAGGTGGCTGAGATTCAGTGCCGCGAACACCCTGCGGACATCGTTGACGCTGATCCGGACCGTGCGCCCGGTCTCGGCGTGGAAGTAGTCGTGCAGCGCCGTCGAGTCGTCGCGGTGGACGAGGACGGCGCGGTATCCGTCGGCGATGCGGGCCTCTTCGAGGGTGACCTGCGATCCCGGCTGGGGGACCAGCGCGACCACCGCGTTCACCCACCCGAAGATCCCGGACTGCTGCAGCAGGTTCTTCGCCGCGAATACCTGCCGCCGGACCTGGACGAACGGATTCGGCACGCGCACCGCGTGATAGAGCGCGGCCTCCTCGCCGCCGACCGTCCACGGCCCGTTGGGCGGGGTGGCCAGCGTGCCGTCCTGGCGGACGGTGAACCCCTTCACCTCCACCACGGTGGCGCCTTGCGGCGTGCACACCAGCGCGTCGACCTCGACCGATCCGCCCCGGCTCTCCGGCACATGGCACCGGAACACCGCGACGCCACCCACCGCGGACGCCAAGTCCCGGATCGCCGCGCCGACGACCTCTTCTGCGCCTTCGAGTTCGGTTTCGTCCGCGACAACGACGATCACCACGACCCCCTGCGTAACCGATTGCGGACCTCTACCAGGATACGACCTACGCCATCGAAACCGAATCCCGTTGCCGAGCAACGGGATCGGCAATCACGATTACCGCTCTCACCACGGGGCGCCGGGGAACCGCCCCGGCGGGGGTTCCGCGCCTGTGGGCCGGACCCATTCCAGCGGTGGCCGGGTCACCTGACCTGCGACGATGGCCAGTCCCGTCGGCCGGTCCACCGCGACGAACCCGAAGGGCCGGTCGATGCGCACCGAGGTGATCGTCGACCAGCTCCGCTGCGGAACGCCGCCCGGCGCCATGGCGACTGCGGAGACGGCGGCGGCTTCGAATCCGGTGGCGTCGAACCGGGCGACGACATTCTGGCCTGCGGCCTCCACGGCCAGCGGCGCGGGGCTGAGCCCGGGGAAGTGGCCTCGGTTCTGGTCGAGCGCGGCGGAAAGGCCGAACAGTGCGGCGTGGTCGGTGAGGTCGTGGGTGGCCGCGACCTCGAACGGCGGCAAGGTCAGCGCCACGGAATCATGGCCACCGTAGGTTTCCCGCCGCTCGACGGTCAGGCAGGGCGCGGTCGTGCCGACGGGGAGGTCGGTGCGCACCGGAACAGCACCGTCGAGCGCGGCGAGGCCCGCGGTGACCGCCTGCTGTGGAGCGCCCGCGCCGATGAGCAGGTGGACATCGAGTTCGCCACGGCCGGTGACGATCACCCGCGTCACCTCGTCACCGAGGACCGCAACGCTGCCATCAGGATAGGTGCTGCGGTACAGACCGGGGCCCCGATGCCCTTGCCACGGACCGGTTTCGGGCGTGTACAGGATCGCGTCGAACGGCGTCGCCCAGCGCGTGCGCGCCAGCAGCGCGGTCGCCAGTGCGAAGAGGGTGCTCTCGGTGATCGGGACCGGGAACTTCTCGATCAACCCGTCGGTCTTCTCCCGCGCCCACTTGTCCAGTGCGGCAGGGTCGTCGAGCGTCCCCACGGTGCCCGCGGGCAGGCCGGCGACCCAGTCGTCGCGCAACGGCAGTCCTGGCTGTACCCAGGCACCGATCGCCGTCGACACCTCCCGCGACGCGTCCAGCGATGCCAACATCGCCAGCCCCGCCGCCTGGGCCTGCTCCGCCGGAACCCCCACCGCAGCGGCCAGCTCGGCCCTGGCCTGCCCGCTCGCGGCACCGGCCAGCACCGCGAGCAACGGCCACAACCCGGCCGCCGACACCACCGCGTCCTCGCCCCCGAACGTCCGGCACCACCGCGCTGTCAGCTGGTTCGACGAACGGACCTGCCCCATCAGTGAACTCCCCATGCCCGGATCCTACGACCAGACCCCGACACTCCGCAGCCTCTGTCCCCGCCGTCGCGCCGTCGGTCAGTCCCGCACGATGCCCAGCCACACATAGTCCCTGGCCCGTGTCACCGCGACGAACTGCTGACGCATGGTCAGCTCGTAGCGTTCCCGCTCGGCCTCGGTGGTCGGCGGCGCGGGCTCGGTGAAGGGATGGATGACCGCACGGAAGTCCAGACCTTTGGCGCGGTAGACGGTGCCGACCTTGACGCCGGTGTCCTGTTCGGCGCAGCGGTAGTCGACCAGGTTCTGCGCGGGGATCCCCCATCGGCGGAGCAGGCCGAGCAGGTAATCCGCTTCGGCGTTCGTGATCGTGATGATGGCGGTGTCCGACAACGAGATTCCCTCGGCGACGATGCGATCCAGCTGCCTGCGGACCTGCTGGCCCACCTCGGCGCGGGTGCAGACCCAGTGTTCGGCGTTGCCGTCCGGCAATACCGAGTCGGTGAGGTCGATCGCCTGCGGTTCGCGCGTCTCGCTGTCCTCGACCGGCCTGGCTCCGGGAAGGCTCGCCGCCAGTTTCAGGATGGCGCGCCGGTTGCGGTAGTTCCTGGTGAGCCGTTCGCTGCGCCCGACGATGGTGATGCCGGCGTCGGCGAACCGCCAGCCGCCCGCGTAGATCTGCTGCTGCCGGTCACCGACGAACAACAGCGAGTTCGGCTCGCCGCCGGTGAGCGCATGGACCAAACGCACGCTCTGCACGGTCATGTCCTGAACCTCGTCGACGACGACCATCGCGTAGGGCCGGTCCAGTGGCTCGGCGCGCAGGGCATCGAGCGCGGCGGAGATGATGTCGTTCCCGTCGAAGCACTGCCGCTCGGAGCGGATCGACTCGTATTCCTCGTACAAGGCCCACACGTGTCTGCGCTGGCTGGTACGCAGTCCGACGCGCCGACCACGCCGATCCACCGCGGCGTACTGGGCGAAGCCCGCCTCGGTGGCGGGAATGCCGCGCCCTTTGATCACCCGATCGATCTCTTCCCGCCAGTAGCGGCGATCGGATTCGATGGCGACCAACGGGCCCGGTCGGCCCACGTGCATCCACGCCAGGTTGAACGCCGTCTCGGTGCGGGGGAGCTCCATCACCCGGCGAATACCTCTGCCCGACAGGAACTCCTGCGCCCAGGAATGCAGATTCGTGAAGGTCGCGCGGCCCGCCGCGTCGGGGAGCAGGCGCGCGAAGGCGGACTCCTGACAGGGTGGCAGGTTCTTCACCAGAGTCGTGAACAGCAGCGGCCCGGTGCTGCGCCGGGCACGATGGGCCATGCGATGCAGAGCCAGCACGGTCTTCCCGGTCCCCGCGGGCCCGACTATCCGCGCCGGACCGTTGTAGTTCCGGCTGACCAGCGCATTCTGCGCGGGGTCGAGGAACGCTGTCCACGTCGGGAACGGTGTGGCCAGCGCACCGGCGAGATGGTCGGTGCGCAGCGACTCCACCTCGAGCAGACCCGCCACCTCGACCGGCTCCGGCGCCGGGACGAGCTGCGGCATCGGTCGATAGTCGGAGTCGCGCCGGGCGGTGTGCTCGGCGAGCTCACCGGCCAACCGGGCAGGCATCACCGAATGCCGTCCGGTCAACCGGTGGACGGTCGTGTCGGTGCACACGACGAACCGGCCGTCCACGCCCGCGGACCGTCCCGGCGGCAGCACGAACACCAATTCGACTGTCTCCCGCACGAACTCGTTGCGATTCGGCCCGATCGCCACCCCGGTGAACAACTGCTCGGCATGCGCCCGCAGCCGCCGGACCTCTGCTTCGCCGGGCAGTTCGTCGACCACATTGAGAGCGAGCACACCGCCCTGCCCGATCAGCAGCGCGTCACACCGCCCCGCGGGCGCCGGCTGCGTGCGATGCAGCAGCAGCCGCCACCGCTGCAGCCCCGCCATCAGCAACGTGATGTAGACAGTGCGCGATCGCCCCGACAACTCCCCGCTGGTTTCCGCGAGCATCTGCTCGCCGCGCCGGCGCAGAATTTCCCGATCATTGCTGGACGTCATGTCGGCCACCCCTGCTTGGTCCGCGTACTCCGCCCCATCGAGTATGCGTGAATTACCCAGTAGCAGAAGTGGTTTCGTAGGAGACATCCCGCATCGGCGGACCGGCGACGAGAGCAACGCGGCGCACGTCTACGCCGCCTATGGTCGCAACAGCACCGTGCCGAGCGCGGTCCGCTCCTCGAGCTTGCGATGCGCGGCAGCGGCATCGGTCAGCGGCAGCACGGAGTCGATCCCGACGGCCAGCTCACTCCGCGCGGCGGCCGCCAGTGCGGCGGGCCGTTGCCGCGCGACTTCGCCGAGCCACGCGGTCCCCGCGCACCCGGTGAGGGTGAGGCCGCGCAGGATGAGGTCGACGGCACCGATCTGGGCGGGAGCGCCCGAGAGCCAGCCGTAGCTGAGGATGCGGCCGCTGAGCGGGGTGATGACGTCGAGGAGCGGGGTCAGCGAGTCACCGCCGATCGAGTCGAACACGACATCGACGGTGTCGCCCGCCAGGAGTTCGCGCAGCCGATCGGCCCAGCCCGGCACGGCATGGTCGATCACCTCGGCGGCGCCGTGTGCGCGGGCAAGGCGAGCCTTGTCCGCCCCGCCCGCGGTGGCGATCACCCGCGCGCCGCGTGCCACGCACAACTGGGTGAGGCAGCTGCCGACGCCGGTGGCCGACGCCTCGACCAGTACGGTCTCGCCGGGAGTGAGGGCCGCGGTGGCGACCAGGGCCATGGCGACCGACCCCGGCATCTGGGTCGCGGCGGCGAGCTCGGTGGTCAGCCCGTCCGGGATGACGATCACCGAACCCTGCTCGGCGACAACGAGTTCGGCGTACGCGCCGAAACCGCCGGTGTCGGTGACGACCCGGGCGCCGAGCAGGGCCGGGTCCACGCCGACGCCGAGCTCGACGATCGTCCCCGCCGCCTGGAACCCGAACACCGCGGGCAGCGGCGCGGGGAACGGGAACGCGCCCGCCCGCACCAGGGTCTCCGGATAGAGGACCGGGATCGCCTCGGCGCGAATGACGACCTGTCCGTTGCCCGGTCGCGGTTCGTCGACGTCGCGCGCCACCAGCACCGTGGGTGCGCCGGTCTCGGTCATTACGATTGCCTGCATCAGAACTCCATAAGTTGACTGCCGGTCCAGATAAATCGAACGATATGGACCGGCGGTCAACTTGTCAACGGATCGGCCGGTGCCGAGAAAGCGATGCGATGCCCGACCCACGCCCCACCGAACGCGCCGACGCCGCGCGCAACCGTCGAGCGATCCTCGAGGCCACCGCCGCGCTGCTGGCCGAACACGGTGCGGCCGGCGTGACGATGGATCGGGTCGCCGCGGCCGCGGGCGTCGCCAAAGGGACCATCTTCCATCGCTTCGGCAGCCGGGCCGGTCTGCTGTACGAGCTGGTGGCCGAGGGGGCGGCCGAGATGATGGCGGCGGTGCAGGGCGGGCCGCCGCCGCTGGGGCCCGGCGCGCCTGCGACCGATCGGCTACTCGCCTTCTTCGACGCGATGACGACCATGGTCACCGCCGACGTCGAGCTGATCGCCGCCTACAAGGCCATGCCCCCGCATCCGCGCAGTGCGGAATTCCACGCGTTCTGGGCCGAGCACATCACCGGGTTGCTGCGCGAGGTCCGCCCGGAGATCGACGCCGAGACGGTGGGCGCGCTGCTGCTGTCGATCATCGGCGGGGAACTCGCGCAGCAGATGGCCAGGGCTGGTGAGGTCGACCGGCTGCGCGCGGGGGTGCGGGAACTGGTGCACTCGGTGCTGAGCGCGCCGTAATCCGCTTCTGCTCGCGGTGTTTCGTCGGCCGGTGCCCGCAGCAGGGCGGGGATCACCGGACGTTGCGCGGGCGGAACTGGATGCTGATCCGCGGGCCGACCGGCCGTGACGTTTTGGGAACCGCGTGCTCCCAGGTGCGCTGGCACGCGCCGCCCATCACCAGCAGATCGCCATGGCCCACGGTGAATCGCAGGCTGGCCCCGCCGCCGCGTGGTCGCAGCAGCAGTGCGCGCGGTGCGCCGACCGAGACGATCGCGACCATGGTGTCGTTGGTGGCGCCGCGGCCGATCGTGTCGCCGTGCCAGGCGACGCTGTCGCGGCCGTCGCGGTAGAAACACAGGCCCGCGGTGCGGAACGGCTCGCCGAGCTCGGCGGCGTAATGGTCGGTCAGGGCCTCTCGTGCCGCGACCAGGATCCGGTCGGGTAGCGGGTCGTTCTCGCCGAAGAACGACACCAGCCGGGGCACGTCGACGACCCGGTCGTACATGGGCCTGCGCTCGGCATGCCACGGCACGCGTTCGGCCAGGCGCTCGAAGACGGTGCTCGCGCCGCTGAGCCAGCCGGGCAGGACATCCACCCAGGCCGTCACGTCGAGCTGGGTGCGCCGGATCGTCTCGATCGAACCCAGCGCAACCGCATCACCGTCGAACAGTGAACCTTGCAGGGGCAGCGACATGCCCGCCAGTCTACCCCGTGTTCGAACGTATGTTCGTATTAGCGGTGGGATTGCCGAACCAGCGGGCGAGGTGGTCGTCGAGGCCGGGCTGGTGCTCGCCGATCCAGGCGACGTGGCCGTCGGGCCGGAGCAGGACGGCCGGAACATCCAGTGCCGCGGTGGGATCCGCGATGAGGTCGACCCGGTCCGACCAGCCCTCGACGGACAGACGTTCGGTGCGGTCGAGCACCAGGCCGCGGCCCCGATGCAGTCGCTCGTAGAGGCGGCCCTGCTTCAGGTCGATATCGCCCAGGCGGCGTCCGAGCAGGTCGGGGCCATCGCCGAAGTCGTAGCGGATGGTGATCGCGGCGATCTTCTCGATCAGATGGCGGTTCACCTCGTCGAAGTCCATCAGTTCGGTGAGCAGCCGGCGCACGGCCCGCGCGCCCGGTTCGGTGGACGACAGCTGCACCTGGGCGCGGGTGTTGTCCAGTACGTCAGCGGCGACCGGATGACGTTCGGCCTGGTAGGTGTCCAGCAAGGTTTCCGGCGCCAAGCCGTTGACTTGCGCGGCCAGTTTCCAGCCGAGGTTGACCGCGTCCTGAACGCCCAGATTGAGGCCCTGACCGCCGGCGGGCGGGTGGATGTGCGCCGCATCGCCGGCCAGCAGCACCCGACCGATCCGATACCGCTCGGCCAACCGGGTGGCATCGCCGAAGCGGGACAACCAGCGCGGGGAGTGCACACCGAAATCGGTTCCGGCGATCGCGCGCAACCCTTGCCGGAAATCCTCGAGGGTGGGCGGCTCCGCGCGATCCTCGCTGACTCCCACAGCGGGGACGACGACGCGATAGATCCCCTCGCCGAAGGGGCCGAGACTGAACGCCGGAGTGGTCGCGCGGATTTCGGCCACCTGGGCGGCGATCTCCTCCAGCGGCACACCGACTTCCATCTCACCCATCAACGTCTCGGTCCGCGAGGGCTCGCCGGGAAAGCCGACGCCGAGTAGTTTGCGCACCGTACTGCGCGCCCCGTCACAGCCGACGAGATACCGCGCACGCAGCCGCTCCCCGTCGGTCAGTTCGACGGTCACCCCCTCGTCGTCCTGCTCGAAACCGGCCACCGCGCAACCACGCCGGACCCGCGCGCCCAGCGCGATCGCATGGTCTCCGAGCAGATGTTCGACGACCGGCTGCGGGATGCCCAGCTGATAGGCGTAGGTGGAATCCAGGCCGTCCGGCGTGGGTGTGGCGATGGCGGCGAAGATGCCGCCGACCGGACGCTGCCGCCCGCGTTCGAGCAAGCGATCGAGCAGTCCGCGCATCGCCATCAGCTCGAGGCTGCGCATATGCAGACTGACGATGCGGACGAACGACGACACGGGCTCGGGTTCCTTCTCCAGAACCAGTACCCGCACATCGTGCAGCCGCAGTTCGGCGGCCAGCATCGCACCGGTCGGCCCGCACCCGGCGATGATCACGTCGACCATGAACCACCCCTTCGCTGAATCCGGATTTCCGCAGGTCCTGGCATCGGCTGCCCATTGTGCGGTACCCCGGTTCCTGCCACAAGCGAATTTCGACGGCGTTCTGTGAACCGCGAATTCGGCGACGGCCGCTGCGCGCGGGAGAAGGGGGAATCGGAACGCCCAGCGCTCCTTGCCCCTTCCAAGGTATAGCCGACCCGGGGGCTTGCGGCAAGACCCCGGTCGTCCTGCACAATCGCACGTCGATGTTCGGACCAGCGAAAAACGGGAGTAACGCAGTGCGTGAGATGAAGACCGACGTGATCGTTGTCGGCGCGGGCCCTGCCGGACTGATGCTCGCCGGGGAGCTGTCCCTGGCCGGTGTGCGGCCCGTGGTGCTGGAGCGGCGTGCGGAGCCGGGCACCGCGCACAAGGCGAGCGGACTGGGCGGCCGGATCCTGGATGTGCTGCGATACCGCGGCCTGCTCGACCGCTTCGCCGCGGTGGGCAGCCCGATCCCGGCGCCGATCTTCCCCTTCGGCGGCATGCATGTCGATTTCAGCCTCCTGGCCGACGTTCCCATGGACGCGATGGGGATTCCGCAGGCGCGCGTCGAGGAACTGCTCGCCGAGCGCGCCGTCGAACTCGGCGCCGAGATCCGCCGCGGGCACGAGGTGGTCGCGGTGAGCCAGGACGACAGCGCGGTGACCGTGGACGTGCAGGGACCGGACGGGCCGTACCAGGTGACCACGCAGTACCTGGTCGGCTGCGACGGCGGACGCAGCCGGATCCGGGAACTGGCCGCGATCCCGTTCCCCGGCAACACCTTTCCCGAGGTCAACCGCCTCGGCGTGGTCACGGTGCCGGACTCGGTCACCGTCCTCGACGACGGCGGCCTCGACGTCCCGGGCCACGGCCCGATCAGTCCCGGCTTCACCCGCACCGAGCGCGGCGTCTTCGCGATGGGGCCGGTCGACCCGGCGGTGCGCACGATGTTCTTCCAGACCACCGAGGACGATCTCACCGAATACGACAACGACGACCCGATGACGCTCGCCGAACTCGGTGACAGCGCCCGCCGCGTGCTCGGCTCGGAGCTGCCGCTGGGCGAGCCGATCCGGTTGTCCCGCTACCAGTTCCAGGCACGGCGGGCCGACCGCTACCGGGCGGGCCGGATCCTGCTCGCCGGTGACGCCGCCCATCTGCTCCCCGCCACCGGTACCGCGCTCAATGTCGGCATGCTCGACTCGGTCAACCTGGCGTGGAAACTGGCTGCGACCGTGCGGGGTTGGGCGCCGTCCGGCCTGCTCGATACCTACCACGACGAACGGCACGCGGCGGCGGGCCGGGCGCTGCAGCAGACTCGCGCACAGGCGGCGCTGCGCCGCGGCCAGGACGAGGCAGCCGATGCCCTGCGCGCGGTCTTCCAGGAACTGTTCGCCGACGAACCCGCGCTGCGCCGCCTGGCGGGCATGATCTCCGCGGGCGACGTCCGCTACCCGATGCCCGGCGCAGATCCGCACCCGCTGGCGGGCACCTTCGCTCCCGACCTCACGCTGCTCACAGAGGCAGGCACGACCAGCGTCGCGGAACTCCTGCACACCGCCAGGCCCGTCTTCCTCGACCTCGCCGATCGCGCTGACCTGCGCGAGCTCGCCAGGGCGCGGGAGCCGCGAATCGAGATCGTCACCGCCAAAACCGAGGATCGTCCGGCCGACGCGCTCCTCATCCGGCCCGACGCCTTCGTCGGCTGGGCCGCGGCCGTCGACGAAGCCGCCGACACCGCGACCCCGGCCCTGCGGGACGCGCTCGACCGCTGGGTCGGACAGCCCTGACGAAGCGGTCGCGGATCAGCGGGCGACGGCGGTCGCCTGCTCGATCCGCGACAGCTTCTCGGGATTGCGCACCACGTAGAGACCGGTGATCGACCCGTCGTCGATCCGCGTCGCGACGACACTGTCGAGCATCCCGTCGATCCGGATGACCAGCGCCGGAGCGCCGTTGATCTGCACCAGTTCGGTCGAGACCTGGCCGCCGACCCGGGGCAGCCCGGCAGCCATCAGCCGGGCGACCCGGTCGGCGCCGACGATCGGGCGCACCACGGCCTTGACCACGCCGCCGCCGTCGGCGAGCAGCACGATGTCGGGCGCGAGCAGGTCGAGCAGGCCCTGCAAGTCACCGGTTTCGACCGCGCGCCCGAAGGCCTCGAGCGCGTGCCTGCTCTCCGCCGAGGACACCGTCCCGCGCGGCCTGCGCGCGGCGACATGGGCCCGCGCCCGATGCGCGATCTGGCGCACCGCGGCCGGGGTCTTGTCCACGGCGGCGGCGATCTCGTCGTAGGCCAGGTCGAACACCTCGCGCAGGACGAACACCGCGCGCTCGACCGGCGCCAGCGTCTCGAGGACCAGCATCATCGCCATGGACACGCTGTCGGCGAGCTCGACGTCCTCGGCGATGTCCGGCGTGGTGAGCAGCGGCTCGGGCAGCCACGGCCCGACGTAGGTCTCCTTGCGCCTGCCGAGCGTGCGCAGCCGGGTCAGGGCCTGGCGGGTGGTGATCCGGACCAGGTACGCGCGCTGGTCACGGATGTCGGCCTGCTCGACGTCGACCCAGCGCAGCCACGTCTCCTGCAGGACGTCCTCGGCGTCGGCGGCCGAACCGAGCATCTCGTAGGCGACCGTGAACAGCAGATTGCGGTGCGTCACGAACGCCTCGGTCGCCGGGTCCATTCCCTCGGTCATGGGTGGTCCTGTCTGTCGGTGGCTGTCTTGCCCATGAGACGCCGCACCGCGCCGTCGTGTGACATGTCGGGGGAGTGGGCTGGGTCACGTCCCATTCTCGCGTTGAAATCCGGGGTGGGCTGTGGATTACTCCTGGAGTGAGCGCGATGTCTACGACCGAGCGGCCGAGCCGTGCCATGCTGCCCGGCTGGTCGGTGCCGCTGGTGTTCGTCGTCGCCGCGACGTCGCAGTATGTCGGTGCGGCACTGGGCGTTTTCCTGTTCGGCACCACCGAACCGGCGACCGTCGCGTGGCTGCGCGCCGCGGCCGCCGGGGTGGCACTGCTGGCCTGGCGGCGGCCGTGGCGCAGCCGGTGGACGCGGCGGGGGATCGCGGTGGCGGCCGGGTTCGGCATCGTCACCGTGTCGATGAACATCGTGTTCTACGAGGCGATCGCGCGGATTCCGCTCGGCACCGCGGTCGCCATCGAATTCCTCGGTCCGGTGGCCGTGGCCACCCTCGGCTCGCGCCGGGCGAGGGACTTCGTCGCGGTGGTGCTGGTCGCCGTCGGTGTGGTGCTGCTGGCCGGTGTGCAACTGGATGCCGAACCGGTCGGTGTGGCTTTCGCTCTCGCCTCGGCGATCCTGTGGGCGGCTTACATCCTGGTCGGTAAGCGTGTCGCCGACAGCGGCGACGGACAGGATTCCCTCGCCGTCGGCATGGCGGCCGCGGCCGGACTGCTCGCACCGGTCGTGCTGATCCCGCAACTGGCCATCGACGCCGCGGTGTTCGCCGACCCGCGCACCTGGTTGCTCGGGCTCGGCGTCGGCGTGCTGTCGAGTGCGGTGCCGTACGCCCTCGACCAGGTGGTCCTGACCGCGGTCGGCCGGGCGCGGTTCGCGTTGCTGCTCGCGCTGCTCCCGGCGACCGCGACTGTCGTCGGTGCCCTCGCGCTGAGCCAGCGGCTCACGATCCCGGAGCTGGCGGGTATCGCGCTGGTCATGCTGGCCTTGACGGTCAGTGCCCTGCCCACCCGCCAGCCCGCGCCGGAACCGCCCGCGCCGCTGTAGCGCGATGGCGGGCGGTGACCAACCGGTCGGCGTCGCGCTCGCGATGCGCGGCAGGCGGTGCGACGGCTTGACCCTCACGTTGCGTAAGGGTCGACGATGCCCGGATGAGCACACCATTTCCCGCTTTCGAGATCAGCCCGGTCCCCGTTCCCGGTCCCGGCGCCGTGGCTCCCGAACCGTTCCACGGCATCTACGGCATGCCGATGTTCGTCACCGTGCCGTCGGTCGATCTGACCGTGTCGACGGACTTCTGGGTCAGCGCACTCGGCTTCTTCGACCTGTTCTCCGTCCCCGGTCAGCTGACCCATCTGCGCCGCTGGACCTTTCAGGACGTCCTGCTGGTCTCGGGCGAACAGCGGGACGACACACCCGCCATGACGGTGAGTTTCTCCTGCGTACTCGGCGAGATCGACGCGATCGCCGCCGCGTGCGAAGCGATGTCACCCGGCTGCACGACCGGTCCGCGGCTCATGCCGTGGAACTCGATCGAGCTGGAGGTCCGCACCCCGGAGAACATCCGGGTCGTCATGACGGCCGCGCGGCCATGGGACCCCGACAGCCCGGAGGCCGCGCACCTGCGCTCGATCGGTATCGAGGCACCCGAGCTGTGACGGTCATCGGGCACGGCACACTGGATGCCGTGTCCGAACCGCTCACCGTCGGCGCCGCGGCCGAACTGCTCGGCGTCACGACGCGCACCCTGCACCACTGGGACGCGGTCGGGCTGGTGCACCCGTCCGACCGTACCGCCGCCGGCTACCGCCTGTACACGGCGGCGGACCTGGCCCGTGCCCAGCGCGTCATCGTCTACCGGGAACTGGGCGTGGCACTGGACGAGATCGGCGCGCTGCTGGACGCGCCCGCCGCCGACGCCATGGTCACGCTGCGCCGTCAACGCGAGGCCTTGCACGCCAAGACGCTGCGCCTGCAGCGGATGACCGCGGCCATGGACCGGATGATCGAGGCGAGGGAATCGGGGATCCTGCTGTCCGCGCAGGATCAGGTCGCGATCTTCGGTGCGGACTGGCAGCCGTCCTGGGTCGACGAGGCTCGCGAACGGTGGGGTGACACCCCGCAGTGGACCCAGTACGCCGAACGCGCCGCGGCCAGGTCGGCGGGGGAGTGGCGGCGCATCACCGACGACACCGCCGCCCTGCACGCCGACTTGGCCGCGGCCCTGCGCTCGGGTGTCACCCCCGGCAGCCCGCGCGCCGCCGCGCTCGCCGAACGGCATCGCGCCTCGATCGCCGTCTACTTCGACTGCACCCACGCAATGCAGGTGTGTCTCGGCAGGCACTACATGACCGATCCGGACTACACCGCGTTCTACGACGCCATCGAGCCGGGACTGACCGCCTGGCTGAGTGCGCTCATCGACGCCAACGCGCGAGCGCACGGCGTCGACCCGGACACGGCGACCTGGGAATAGTGCGCCGAATGAGCTGTCACAGTGATGATCTCGCCGGGTCCTCGAGGAAGCGGTCAGCGGGGGTCGCCGCGACTGTCGCGCCGGAGTTCGTAGACGATGTCACTCGGCGGTCATCTCGGGAGCCGTGGGCCAGGTCGGGTAGCCCGTGTCGCAGCGGATTTCGCGGCGTCACCCGGCGAAGCCGAACAGCAGCGCCGCGACGACCAGTGCGGCAAGAGCCCCCACATCGACCCGTGCGACCCGCTTCGTCGGGGCGCCGAGATCGCCGAGTCCCACCACGGCGGCGAGCACGAGAAACGAACTGGTGCTGATGATCCCGGCCGCGATGGTCACCGCCCGCACCGGTGGCACGAACGCACCGACCATCAATCCGGCACCCACCAGGGCGAGCAACACCGCGCGATGACGCAGCAACAGCTCGAGATCCCGGTTCGTGATCGCCGTGCCGTAGACCCCCGCCGCGCGCCCCGGCGCCACCGCGACCACGCCCGGCACCACATGCACCAGACCCACACCAACCAGCAGCACCGCGCCGACAATTTCTCCGACCATGTCCCCTCCTTCATTCGACACCTGTCGTGCAAGCATTGCCTGCATGGGCGCAGCGCCACTTCCGGAAACGTGCAGTACCCCGGCGACGGTGTGGCTGGGGGCAGGGCACGCCATCTACCTCGGCCCGTCGCTGCGACTCGACCGGCATTCCGGGTCGGTGGCATGCCTGGCGGTCGGGCTGGAAACATCGTTCACGGTGCACGCGGACGCGCTCGGCGCCCGGGCGATCCGCAGTGTGCTGGTCCCCCCGCGTACCCCGCACCGGATCGTCGCCGACGGGCGAATGCTGTTCTGCTACCTCGACTCCGGCTCACCGCGCGCCGCCGCCTGCCGGGACCGGATGCTCGAACAGGCAGGCGGTTTCGGCTTCGGACACCGCGAGGAGGCCGCGCTGATCCGCCGTGCCGCCGACTCCGCGCCCGCCGCCGTCCTCGATCTCGCGTGCGGCGCGGGCAGGCCCGACATCGATCCCCGAATCGCCGCCGCCACGGCCATCCTGTGCGCCGATCCGGCCGCCGCGATCTCCGCCGATCAACTCGCCACTGCGGTCCACCTGTCGAAATCCCGTCTGCTGCACCTGTTCTCCGCCCAAGCGGGCACGACCTTCCGGCGCTACCGAGTCTGGGCGCGCATGCTCGCCGTCGGCCGGGCAGTGGCCGACGGCGCCGACCTCACCACGGCCGCGGCGAATGCCGGGTTCGCCAGCCCCTCTCATTTCAGCGACACCTTCCACGCCATGTTCGGCCTGACCGCCGCCGACCTGCTCGGCGCGGGCGTTCGCATCGTCGTCGACGATTCGGGCTTGCTTCTCCCCCGAGGGGAGACGGCACGCTGAGCGACATGGACGACGACACGCTGTTCACGATCGGGGAGATCGCGGAACGGACCGGACTGACGGTCAAGGCAATCCGCTTCTACGCCGACCGCGGCATCGTGGCGCCGACCACACTCAACCCGGCAGGCCACCGCCGCTACGACACCGCCGCCCTCGCTCGCCTGGAACTGGTCCGCACCCTGCGCACCCTCGGCATCGACCTCGCCACCGTGCGCCGCGTGCTCGCCCGCGAGGCCTCGATGACCGAGGTCGCCGCGACGCACGCGGACGCGCTCGACGTCGAGATCCGAACCCTGCGGGTCCGACGAGCGGTGTTGCGCGCGGTGGCCGCCCGGGAACCCACCCCACCGGAGATGGATCTCATGCACCGACTCGCCACCCTGTCCGCCGCCGAACGACACCGCCTGATCCAGGATTTCGTCGACGACACCTTCGGCCGCTACGCCGCCAACCCCGCCATGGTCGACCTCGTCCGCGCCGCGATGCCCGATTTGCCCGACGATCCGACGCCCGACCAGCTCGCGGCCTGGATGGAACTCGCGGAACTGGTGCAGGACAACGATTTCCGCGACGCCGTCCGGCGCATGGCCGAGTACCAGGCCAGGGAACGCGCCGCGGGCGACACCACCGGCCTGCACCACGACCTCACCGAAGCCGTCCGCACCCAGGTCGGTGCCGCCGTCACCGCGGACATCGCCCCCGGCTCCGCGGCCGCGATCCCGGTGCTCGACGCGCTCACGGCCCGCTACGCGAGCACCTTCGACCGCCCCGACGACCCGGCGCTCCGGCACTGGATCCTCGAACGGCTCGAAATCGCCGATGACCCACGCGTGCAGCGCTATTGGCGGTTGCTCGGCATCGTGAACGGCTGGCCAGGGCAACCGGATCTGACCCCGGTGTTCACGTGGTTCGCGCAGGCGCTGCGCGCGGCAACGTCCTGACCTCGACCGCCTCAGCTTCCCTGGGTCAGATAGTTGTAGATCTCGTGGATGGTGACGGTGGGCTGGGTGGTGAGGCCGACCTCCTGGGTCAGCGGCCCGATGGTGGTCTGGGCGAACTCCTGGAACTGGCCAGCGGACTCCCACACATCGGTGACGTGAAACCCGTCATCGGTCTTCCTGGCCAGATGAAAGATCAACCCCGGCCCGCCGGTCCCCCCTGGCTTGAACCCCATCTTCTCCAAGACCTGGTCATACTGCTCCATCGTCGCGCCGGTGAAATCGAGTTCGACGACAACAGCCATAACGTCATCTCCTTGCCGAAAGGTACGCCAAGATCCCGCGAAATCGCCCGCCCGCGGTCCAGATCCAGCGGTCGAGCAAGAGAGGAGCGACTGGCAGCCCCGGCTCATCGAGAGAGGGTCGCGAGAAACCACCGTGGCCCGGCGCTCCGATCGAACCACGCTTACGCTGAACGGCAACACCACATCCGTCCTACCGGCTGTGGTGCGCATCACAGTGTAGTCGGCACCCGGGAGGCCGACAAGCGAGTTCACCAGCGGGAGCGCCGGAACCCGCCCTCCGAGTCGATCACCTGGCCGACCACCCAGCGGGCGTCGTCGGACACCAACCACGCGATCAACCGCGCCGGGTCGTCGGGGGCTCCCACCCGGCCGCGCGGGAACGCGGCCCGTACCTCCTCGACGACTCCGAGATCCCGATCGGTTGTCGCCGCCGACAGATACCCGGTGTCCACCGGACCCGGATTGACCGTGTTGAGCACGATTCCGCGCTCGATCAGTTCGTCGGCGACCGTGGCTGTGAGGCCCGCCAGCACCGATTTCGCCGCGGCATACGCGATTTCCGTCCGCATCGGACCGAGGTGCTGCCCCGAGGTCATCCAGATCACCCGACCGCGATCACCTACCGGACCGCCCTCGCCGCGGTAGCTGCGTGCGAACGCCTGGGTCAGCAGCAGTACCGACCGGGCGTCGACCGCCCAGTGCCCGTCGAGCATCGCCGCATCGACGACGAACAGGCTCCCGTCGCTACCACTGCGCGCATGGTTCGCGACGAGAATGTCGACCTGGCCGAAGATGCCGACCGCCTCGGTGATCACCCGCTCCGCAGCCTCCGGTTCAGCCAGATCGACGGCGATATCCGCGACCCGTGTCACTGCTCCGAGCTCACGGCACAATGCCGCCGGGTCCTCGGCGCCCCACGGCTGCTGTGCGTCGTGCGGAGCCCAGTGCGTAAGAAACAGCGCGGCACCCTCCGCTGCCAGCCGCTGTGCAACCGCGAACCCGATCCCGTTCCGGCGGCTCACGCCGGTCACCACGGCGACCCGCCCTGCCAACGCCTCCGATGCCATACTCCCGATTGCACCCGGTACCCGTATTGCCTGCAACCGAATACCCGGCGGTTCGACGAAGTGGCCGGGCTCGGGTCGGATCGGACGTGAATGCCGTCACGCGCCGTACGGCAGCTGCGATGGCGGATGATCCGGTCCGGCGTTCAAACCTCCGCGCTCGCAGGACTTTCAGTCCGAGTGTGACGGCGGACGCACGCGCGCCATCCGCGCGCACCCCGTGGCGGCGCTCACAAGCGGGACGACCTGGTCAAAGGTGGGTTCGGACGCTGATAGGGTGGAGCGCGAGTTAGGCATCCTTTAACGGACCGTCCGGTGAGGCGGGGAAGGAGGTCGGCATGGCTGTGCCCGAACGGGCGGCCAAAACCGGCGCGGGCGAAACATCGCAGCGGCACACTCCCGAGTGGGTGGCAGCCGGGCGCGAGCTGTTGTCGCCATCGGATGTGCACCGGACCGTCGCGCGCATCGCGCATCAGATCATCGAGAAGACCGCCCTCGATTCCGGCGACGCCGACGCACCGCGGGTGGTTCTCATGGGCATCCCGACCCGCGGCACCACCCTCGCCAACCGGCTCGCCGCCAAGATCGAGGAATTCTCCGGCGTGCGGCCCGCGCTGGGCTCGCTCGACATCACCCTCTACCGCGACGACCTGCGCAGCCGTCCGCACCGCCCGCTCGAGCGCACCTCGGTGCCCGACGGCGGGATCGAGAACGCCCTGGTCGTTCTCGTCGACGATGTGCTGTTCTCCGGCCGCACCGTGCGCTCGGCCCTCGACGGCCTGCGCGACCTTGGCCGCCCCCGCGCGGTGCAGCTGGCGGTGCTCATCGACCGCGGTCACCGCGAACTGCCGATCCGCGCCGACTACGTGGGCAAGAACGTGCCGACCTCGCGCGCCGAGGACATCTCGGTCCTGCTGACCGAACACGACGGACACGACGGTGTGTATCTGCACCAGGAGGCGCAGGCGTGAAACATTTGTTGACGGTCGCCGATCTCGACCGGGCCACCGCCACCGAACTCCTCGACGAAGCCGAGCGCTTCGAACAGGCCCTGCTCGGCCGCGAGGTGAAGAAGCTGCCGACGCTGCGCGGCCGCACCGTGATGACGGTGTTCTACGAGAACTCCACCCGCACCCGGGTGTCCTTCGAGGTCGCGGGCAAGTGGATGAGCGCCGACGTGATCAACGTCAGCGCGTCGAGCTCCTCGGTCTCCAAGGGCGAATCGCTGCGCGACACCGCGCTGACCCTGCACGCGGCGGGCGCCGACGCGCTGATCGTGCGCCACCCGGCCTCCGGTGCCGCGCACCAGATCGCGCGCTGGATGGAACAGTGGGCGCGCGAGGAGAACCGCGCCGCGCCCTCCATCATCAACGCGGGCGACGGCACCCACCAGCACCCCACCCAGGCGCTGCTCGACGCGCTGACCCTGCGTCAGCGCCTCGGCGACATCGAGGGCAAGCGGATCGTGCTGGTCGGCGACATCCTGCACAGCCGGGTCGCCCGCTCGAACGTCTTCCTGCTCAACACCCTCGGCGCCGAAGTGGTGCTGGTCGCGCCGCGCACCCTGCTGCCGGTGGGCGTGGACAGCTGGCCGTGCCGGGTCGCGACCTCGCTGGACGCCGAACTGCCCGGCGCCGACGCGGTCATGATGCTGCGCGTGCAGGCCGAGCGGATGAACGGCGGATTCTTCCCGTCGGCCCGCGAATACTCGATCAACTACGGACTGTCCGAGCGCAGGCTCGGCGTGCTCGGCGACGACGCGGTGGTGCTGCACCCCGGTCCCATGCTGCGCGGCATGGAGATCGCGTCGGCGGTCGCCGATTCGCCGAAAGCGGCAGTCCTGCAACAGGTGACGAACGGAGTGCACATGCGGATGGCCGTGTTGTTCCGGCTGCTCGTCGGCACCCAGGAGGTGGCGGCGTGAGTGAATTGCTGATCAAGAATGTCCGGCCATACGGTGAAGGCGAGCCGGTCGACGTGCTGGTGCGCGGCACCGTCATCGCCGAGATCGGCACTGGCATCGAGGCGTCGGCCGACGCCGAGGTGATCGACGGCAACGGCCAGATCCTGCTGCCCGGCTTCGTCGACCTGCACACCCACCTGCGCGAGCCGGGTCGCGAAGACACCGAGACCATCGAAACCGGTTCGGCCGCAGCCGCACTCGGCGGTTACACCGCGGTGTTCGCGATGGCCAACACCAACCCGGTCGCCGACTCGCACGTCATCACCGATCACGTGTGGCGGCGCGGCCAGGAGGTCGGCCTGGTCGACGTGTTCCCGGTCGGCGCGGTCACCGTCGGACTCGAGGGCAAGCAGCTCGCCGAGATGGGCACCATGGCGGCGGGTATCGGCCAGGTGCGGATGTTCTCCGACGACGGCCACTGCGTCTACGACCCGCTGATCATGCGCCGTGCGCTCGAATACGCGAACTCGCTCGGCGTGCTCATCGCCCAGCACGCGGAGGAGCCGCGCCTGACCAAGGGCGCCGTCGCGCACGAGGGCCCCAACGCCGCCCGCCTCGGCCTGGCCGGCTGGCCGCGCGCCGCCGAGGAGTCGATCGTCGCCCGCGACGCGCTGCTTGCTCGCGATGCAGGCGCCCGCGTGCACATCTGCCACGCCTCCACCGCGGGCACCGTCGAACTGGTGAAATGGGCCAAGTCCCAGGGCATCTCGATCACCGCCGAGGTCACTCCGCACCACCTGCTGCTCGACGACTCGCGCCTGGAGACCTACGACGCGGTCAACAAGGTGAACCCGCCGCTGCGCGAGTCCGCCGACGTCGCCGCCCTGCGCCAGGCACTGGCCGACGGTGTCATCGACTGCGTCGCCACCGACCACGCCCCGCACGCCGAGCAGGACAAGTGCTGCGAGTTCGCCGCCGCCCGCCCCGGCATGCTCGGCCTCGAGACCGCGCTGTCGATCATCGTGCAGACGATGGTGCAGCCCGGCCTGCTCGACTGGCGCGGTGTCGCACGGGTGATGAGCGAGAAGCCCGCCGCGATCGTCGGCCTCGACGACCACGGCCGCCCGATCGCGGTCGGCGAGCCTGCCAACCTGACGCTGATCGACCCCGACGCCGAGTGGACGGTGCACGGCGCCGAACTGGCGAGCATCTCGAACAACACGCCGTTCGAGGACATGACGTTCCCGGCCCAGGTGTCAGCCACCGTGCTGCGCGGCCGGGTAACTGCCCGCGAGGGCAAGGCTGCCGGGATCTAGGAGGGCCAGGAACGTGGAAAGAACTCTGTGGGTACTGGGGTGTCTTGCCCTGTTCCTCCTGTGCCTGTGGCTGATGTACCGAGCCTGGCAGAAGAAGGCCGCGCGGCAGCAGGCACGGATCGGCGAACTGCCGACGGTGCCCGCCGAGCTGGGCGCGCAACTACTGGAACCGACCACCGGCCTCTACCTGGGCAGCACCATCGCGCCCAGCTGGCAGGACCGGATCGCGGTCGGTGACCTGGGATTCCGGGCAACCGCGGAACTGACGCGGTTCGAACGCGGAATCCTGCTCGAACGCGACGGGGCGACGCCGATCTGGATTCCGCAGGAATCCGTCACGGCCGTGCGCACCGAACGCGGACACGCGGGCAAAGTGATGACAGAGAATGGTGTGCTGGTAATTCGCTGGACACTGCCGACCGGAACCGAGATCGATACCGGATTCCGGGGCGACGACAAGACGGTGTACCCGGCATGGACCGCGGATGCGACCAGGGCGACGACGGGAGACGACGAATGAGCAAAGTGAAGGCAGCCCTCGTGCTGGAGGACGGCCGCGTGTTCCGCGGTACCGCCTTCGGCGCCGAGGGCCAGACCCTGGGCGAGGCGGTGTTCTGCACCGCGATGACCGGGTACCAGGAGACCCTGACCGACCCCAGCTACGACCGCCAGATCGTGGTGGCCACCGCCCCGCAGATCGGCAACACGGGCTGGAACGACGAGGACGACGAGTCCGGCAAGATCTGGGTCGCCGGTTACGCCGTGCGCGACCCCTCGCCGATCTCGTCCAACTGGCGCGCCACCGGCACGCTGCAGGACCAGCTCGACAAGCAGAACGTGGTCGGCATCGCCGGCATCGACACCCGCGCGGTCGTGCGTCACCTGCGCACCCGCGGCTCGATGAAGGCGGGCATCTTCTCCGGTGCCGCCCTCGCCGGTGACGACGAGCTGCTGGCCAGGGTCAACGGTCAGCCCTCCATGCTCGGCGCCGACCTGGCCGAAGAGGTCAGCACCGACGGCATGTACACGATCGAGCCGGTCGGGGACCACCGCTTCACCGTCGTCGCGGTCGACCTGGGCATCAAGACCAACACCCCGCGCATGTTCGCCGAGCGCGGTGTCCGCACCCACGTGGTGCCGTCGAACACCTCCCTCGACGACATCCTCGCGCTGAACCCCAACGGCGTGTTCCTCTCCAACGGCCCCGGCGACCCGGCCACCCAGACCGGCGCGATCGCGCTGACCCAGGGCGTGCTCGAGCGCGGGATCCCGCTGTTCGGCATCTGCTTCGGCAACCAGATCCTGGGCCGGGCACTGGGCCGCGACACCTACAAGATGAAGTTCGGCCACCGCGGCATCAACATCCCAGTGGTCGAAGAGGGCACCGGCCGCATCTCCATCACAGCGCAGAACCACGGCTTCGCGCTGGAAGGCGAGAAGGGCGAGGTGTTCGACACCCCGTTCGGCAAGGCCGAGGTCTCCCACATCTGCGCCAACGACGGCACCGTCGAGGGTGTGCGACTGCTCGACGGTCGCGCCTTCTCGGTGCAGTACCACCCCGAGGCCGCCGCAGGCCCGCACGACGCCGCATACCTGTTCGACCGTTTCGCCGGTCTCATGGAAGGAGCCTGATGCCTCGCCGCGAGGATCTGAAGCACATCCTGGTGATCGGCTCTGGCCCGATCGTGATCGGCCAGGCGTGCGAATTCGACTACTCCGGTACCCAGGCGTGCCGGGTGCTGCGGTCCGAGGGACTGCGTGTATCGCTGGTGAACTCGAACCCGGCGACCATCATGACCGACCCCGAGTTCGCCGACTCCACCTACGTGGAGCCGATCACCCCGGAGTTCGTCGAGAAGGTCATCGACAAGGAACGCCCCGACGCCATCCTGGCCACCCTCGGCGGGCAGACCGCGCTCAACACCGCGGTCGCCCTGCACGAGCGCGGTGTGCTGGAGAAGTACAACGTCGAGCTGATCGGCGCCGACTTCGACGCCATCCAGCGTGGTGAGGACCGGCAGAAGTTCAAGGACATCGTCGCCAAGGTCGGCGGCGAGAGTGCCCGCAGCCGTGTCTGTTACACCATGGACGAAGTCCGCGACACCGTCGCCGAACTCGGCTTCCCGGTCGTCGTGCGCCCGTCGTTCACCATGGGCGGCCTCGGTTCGGGCATGGCCTACAACGACGAGGACCTCGACCGCATCGCCGGTGGCGGCCTGGCCGCGTCGCCGACCGCGAATGTCCTGATCGAGGAGTCCATCCTCGGCTGGAAGGAATTCGAGCTCGAGCTCATGCGCGACGGCCGCGACAACGTCGTCATCGTCTGCTCGATCGAGAACGTCGACCCGATGGGCGTGCACACCGGTGACTCGGTCACCGTCGCCCCGGCCATGACGCTCACCGACCGCGAGTACCAGAAGATGCGCGATCTCGGCATCGCCATCCTGCGCGAGGTCGGCGTCGACACCGGCGGCTGCAACATCCAGTTCGCGGTCGACCCGAAGGACGGTCGCCTGATCGTCATCGAGATGAACCCGCGCGTGTCGCGCTCCTCGGCGCTGGCGTCGAAGGCCACCGGCTTCCCGATCGCCAAGATCGCCGCCAAGCTGGCCATCGGCTACACCCTCGACGAGATCGTCAACGACATCACCGGCGAGACCCCGGCCTGCTTCGAGCCGACCCTGGACTACGTCGTCGTGAAGGCGCCGCGGTTCGCGTTCGAGAAGTTCCCCGGCGCCGACGCCACGCTGACCACCACCATGAAGTCGGTGGGTGAGGCGATGTCGATGGGCCGCAACTTCTCCGAGGCCCTCGGCAAGGTGCTGCGTTCGCTCGAGACCAAGGCCGCCAGCTTCTGGACCACCGACGACGGTCAGTGGGCGGCGCAGGACCCGAGCGACCCCGCGTCGGTGCGCGAGGCCATCGAGGCCATCCTCGCCGACCTGCGCGTGCCCACCGAGGGCCGCATCTACCAGGTCGAGCGGGCCCTGCGCTTCGGCGCGTCCATCGAGGAAGTCGCGCTGGCCTCCGGTGTGGATCCGTGGTTCGTCGCCGAGGTCGCCGGGCTGGTCACGCTGCGTCAGGAAGTCCTCGACGCGCCCGTGCTCGACGAGGATCTGCTGCGCCGTGCCAAGCACTACGGCCTGTCCGACCGTCAGCTCGCCGCCCTGCGGCCCGAGCTCGCGGGCGAGGCCGGTGTGCGCTCGCTGCGCCACCGCCTCGGCGTGCGCCCGGTCTACAAGACCGTCGACACCTGTGCCGCCGAGTTCGAGGCCAAGACGCCGTACCACTACAGCTCCTATGAGCTGGATCCCGGCGCGGAGTCCGAGGTCGCGCCGCAGCGTGAGCGCGACAAGGTGATCATCCTCGGCTCGGGCCCCAACCGCATCGGTCAGGGCATCGAGTTCGACTACTCGTGTGTCCATGCGGCACAGACCCTCTCGGCTGCCGGGTACGAGACCGTGATGGTCAACTGCAACCCCGAGACCGTCTCCACCGACTACGACACCGCCGATCGCCTCTACTTCGAGCCGCTCACCTTCGAGGACGTCCTCGAGGTGTACAACGCCGAAACCGAGTCGGGCACCGTCGCCGGCGTGATCGTGCAGCTCGGCGGCCAGACCCCGCTGAGCCTGGCACAGCGGCTCACCGACGCCGGCGTGCCGGTCGTCGGCACCTCCGCGGCCGCGATCGACCTGGCCGAGGACCGCGGCGAATTCGGTGACGTGCTCGTCGCCGCCGGACTGCCCGCGCCCAAGTACGGCACCGCCACCACGGTCGAGCAGGCCAAGAAGATCGCCGCCGAGATCGGCTACCCGGTGCTGGTGCGCCCGTCCTACGTGCTCGGCGGTCGCGGCATGGAGATCGTCTACGACGAGACCTCGCTCGAGGGCTACATCTCCCGCGCCACCGAGCTCAACCCGGAGCACCCGGTGCTGGTCGACCGCTTCCTGGAAGACGCCATCGAGATCGACGTCGACGCCCTGTGCGACGGCGAGGAGGTCTACCTCGGCGGCGTGATGGAGCACATCGAGGAAGCGGGCATCCACTCCGGTGACTCCGCCTGCGCGCTGCCCCCGATCACCCTGGGCCGCAGCGACATCGAGGCCGTGCGCCGCTCCACCATCGCGCTGGCCAAGGGTATCGGCGTCAAGGGCCTGCTCAACGTGCAGTACGCCCTCAAGGACGACATCCTCTACGTGCTCGAGGCCAACCCCCGCGCGAGCCGCACGGTGCCGTTCGTCTCCAAGGCGACCGCGGTGCCGCTGGCCAAGGCCTGCGCACGCGTGATGCTCGGCGCCACCATCGCCGACCTGCGCAAGGAAGGCATGCTGCCGCCCGAGGGCGACGGCGGCCACGTGCCGCTGGACGCGCCGGTCGCGGTGAAGGAAGCCGTGCTGCCCTTCCACCGGTTCCGTCGCGCCGACGGCTCCGGCGTGGACTCGCTGCTCTCCCCGGAGATGAAGTCCACCGGCGAGGTCATGGGCATCGACGCCGACTTCGGCACCGCCTTCGCCAAGAGCCAGGCCGCCGCCTACGGCTCGCTGCCGACCGAGGGCACCGTGTTCGTCTCCGTCGCCAACCGCGACAAGCGCGCCATGGTGTTCCCGATCAAGCGCCTGCACGACCTGGGCTTCCGCATCCTCGCCACCGAGGGCACCGCGGAAACCCTGCGCCGCAACGGCATTCCGTGCGAGCAGGTGCGCAAGCACTCCGACCCGGAAGCCACCGACCCGGCGACCGGCATGCCGGAGGCCTCGATCGTCGAGCAGATCCGCGACGGCGAGATCGACATCGTGTTCAACACCCCCTACGGCAACTCGGGCCCCCGCGTGGACGGCTACGAGATCCGCACCGCCGCGGTGGGCGCGAACATCCCGTGCATCACCACCGTGCAGGGCGCGGCCGCGGCGGTGCAGGGCATCGAGGCGAGCATCAACGGCGGCATCGGCGTGCGCTCGCTGCAGCAGCTGCACTCGGTGCTGCGTGGCTGACATGCACAGCTTCGGTCACCGGTTGCAGCACGCCATGCGGGAATTCGGCCCGCTGTGCGTCGGCATCGACCCCCACCCCGGCCTGCTCCGGGCGTGGGGGCTCACCGAGGACGTCGACGGGCTCGAGGCGTTCGCCGAGATCTGCGTCGAGGCCTTCGACGGCCGCGTCGCGCTGGTGAAGCCGCAGGTCGCGTTCTTCGAGACCTACGGTTCCGGCGGTCTCGCGGTGCTCGAACGCACCATCGAGGTGCTGCGCGGCTCGGGCACGCTGGTGCTCGCCGACGCCAAGCGCGGCGACATCGGCTCCACCATGGACGCCTACGCGCACGCCTGGCTCGGTGACGGACCCCTCGGTTCCGACGCGGTGACGGTCTCGCCCTACCTCGGTTTCGGGTCGCTCGACCCGGCGCTGAGCCTGGCCAAGGCCAACCATCGCGGCGTGTTCGTCCTCGCGGCGACCTCGAATCCTGAAGGGGCGCAACTACAGCGGATCACCGCCGCGGACGGGCGCACGATCGCCCAGACGATGGTCGACGAGGCGGCGGCGCGCAACGCGGGCCACGGCTTCGGCTCCGTCGGCGTGGTCGTCGGCGCGACACTCACCGAGGCGCCGGACCTGTCGGCCCTCAACGGCCCCATCCTGATGCCCGGTGTCGGCGCGCAGGGCGGGGGAGCGGACTCGATCCGCGCCCTGGTGCCGGAAGCGAACCTGGCGGCCGTGGTGCCCAATGTGTCGCGCGAGGTCCTCAACGCGGGCCCGTCGGTGACGGCGCTGTGCGACAAGATGGCTCAGCTGCGGGAGGAGTTCGCCTTCCTGCAGCGGTGACGATCGACGCGACAGGCCGGGGCAGCGACACGCCGCCCCGGCCTCGTCGTTTTCCGCTGGTCACGCCCCACGATCAGGCGAGGCAGTACGTCGCTGTGACCGTGGCGAACAGCGACAACGCGTCCGACGAGGCCGCTGAGCCGAGGACCATCGTCAGTGCGCGGCCGTCGGTCGACCGGAACGCATACGTGACGTAACCGAGCAGCTCACCGCCGTGCCCCCACAGATCGTCACCACACGGTGGATCGAAACGCTGCAGGCCGAGGCCGTAGTGGAATCCCATGCCCATCGGGACGGTCTCGCGCATCCGGCCCAGCGCGGCGGGGCTGATCAGGCGGCCACCCAGCAATGCCGCGAAGAACGCGTCGAGATCGGCTGTGGTGGAGATCATCTCGCCTGCGGCCCAGTCCAGCGACGGGTTCATGTCGGTCACGTCCACACGGCCGACGCCGTCGATGTCGCGGTGTGCGGTGAGCGCGGGCGCGGGGATACGGGGATCGTCGCCGGGAACGGTGGTGGCGGTCAACCGCAGGGGAGTGAGAATGCGGTCGCGGATCTCGTCGCCGTAGCGGCGCCCGGTCACGTGCTCGATGAGCAGGCCGAGCGCGATGTAGTTGGTGTTCGAGTACCGGAAGCGGGCGCCCGGCTCGAAAGAGGGGTCGTGGCGCACCGCGGTGGCGAGCAGATCGCGGGGCGCGTGACTGCGAAACCGGTCGTCGCCGCGCCACCGATTCGTCGACATGCCGGGTTCCTTCATGTAGTCGTAGAGCCCGCTGGTGTGATTCATCAACTGCCGCACCATGATCCGGTTCCCGCCGGGAATCGGGTCGGGCAGCTGCGCGGCGATCGAACCGTCCAGGTCGACTTTGCCCTCGTCGACCAGTTGCAGCACCACGGTCGCGACGAAGGTCTTGGTGATGCTGCCGATCCGGAATCGGCTGTGCGGATCCGGCGTGGACTGCCCGCTGCCGGCGTACTGCCACTCCCGCTGCCGCTCCTCGTCGGAGACCCGCAGCACCACATCCGTGTCGTTCCAGCGCGCACCGGCCTCGACCGTGTCCCCGACGACCTGCCAACGCGCCGTCACGAGGACGGTGGCGGCCACCAGCGTGGCCGTCAGCACGGTGCCCAGAACGACCACAGAGGCACGAAACAGTTTCTGTCGCATAGCTTTCCACGCTAGGCACGCTCCGCGCCGACGACGAGGGTGTGAGCCCCGCGATGGGGGTGCGGAAAACCCCACCCCTGGACTGCGGTCGCACCCTGCCGATCGGATGGTTGACGCTACTGATCGCCAGGCGCCCGCTTCCTAGCGTCGAAAGCATGGAAACGACAGCCACTTCGACCGAACTCACCGGCATCGCGGGATGGGCGGTCCAGCTCATGGAACAGCTCGGCGGCCTCGGCGCGGGCATCGCCATCGCACTCGAGAACCTCTTCCCGCCACTGCCCAGCGAGGTGATCCTGCCGCTGGCCGGCTTCACCGCGAGCCGCGGCCGGTTCAGCCTCGCCGAGGTCCTGCTGTGGACGACACTCGGCTCGGTCGTCGGCGCCCTCGCCCTCTACGGCCTCGGCGCCGCCCTCGGCCGCGACCGCCTGCGCCGCATCGTCGACCGCCTGCCGCTGGTACGCCTGTCCGACCTGGACCGCACCGAGGACTGGTTCGCCCGCCACGGCGACAAGGCCGTGTTCTTCGGCCGGATGATCCCGATCTTCCGCAGCCTGATCTCGATCCCCGCCGGTGTCGAACGGATGCCCCTCGGCCGCTTCACCCTGCTGACCACCGCGGGCAGCCTGCTGTGGAACGCGATCTTCGTGTTCGCGGGGTTCGCGCTCGGCGAGAACTGGCACCTCGTCGAGACCTACGCGGGCATCCTGCAGAAGGCCGTGATCGTCGTCGTGCTCGTCGCCGCGTCCGTGTTCGTCCTCCGGCGTCTGCGTCAGCCGCGGGCGCAGTCGACCGCCGGGCGATGAGATTCCCGCGCAGGCCGAACCGGCCCGACCGCGGTGTGACTACCGGTCGGTGTGGCCGGGACACGCGAGAATTGGGCGATGAGCACATCCTGGCGCGATCCGCGCACGTCGATGTGGGTGTGGCACGGGAGGATCGGATGATGAGCTCTTCCTCCCCGCGCTCGTCGCGCGCCGCGGCGGCGATCGCGGGGTATCTGCTCGGCGTGGTCACCGTGCCGCTCGACCTGCTCGGGGTGCTCGCCGCGCCGATCTCGGCGGGCTTGACCGACCGGATCGCCTCGGTGGAGCGGCGGCGGCTCACCCGGCTGCTCGGCGTGCGCTCGAACGGCGTGCCGAGGGGGCCGCGGGCCGCGGGCTATCTGGCGGCCCGCGCGCTCGTCGGGACGCTCGGCGCGTTGGTCCTGGCATTGTCCGGTCTGGGGGTCGTCGTCGCGGTGGCCGTGGTCTACGGCGCGGCAACCGGTGCCGCCGTGCCGATCATCGACGCGACCGAACCGGGGCAGGTCACCTGGGCGAGCGTCATGGTGCTGGCATTGCCGGGAGCGGTGCTGTGCTTCCTCGCCGTGCAGGGGTTGCTCGGGGTCGTGCGAGCCGAGGCCTGGTGTCTGCGGCGGAGCACCCGCCCTGGCCAGGACGAACTCGCGCAGCGGGTGGCGCAGCTGACCACCACGCGCGCCGAGGTGATCGAGGTGATCGACGACGAACGACGACGCATCGAACGAGACCTGCACGACGGCGTGCAGCAGCGGGTGGTCGCGCTGTCCATCCTGCTCGGCCGGGTGGAGCGGGAAGCCGACGAGGACCGGCGTGGCGAGCTGCACCGGCGCGCGATCACCGAGACCGGGCACATCCTCGACGAATTGCGGGAGGTGTCGTGGCGGATCTACCCGGCGATGCTCGCCCGCGACGGACTCCACGCCGCGCTCGAAGCCCTGGCCGACCGGACACCGTTGCCGACCCGGCTCGACTACGCGCTCACCGAACGTGCGCCGCGACCGGTCGAATCGGCCTGCTATTTCACCGCGAGCGAGGCGATCACCAACGCCATCAAGCATTCCGGGGCCGAGACCATCGCCGTCGGCGTCGAACGCGACGGGCCGCTCGTGCGCCTGCGTGTGCGCGACGACGGGAACGGCGGCGCCGACCCCGGCGGCCACGGGCTGGCCGGCATCGCCACCCGCGTCACCGCGCTGGACGGCACGATGAGGGTGGACAGCCCGCCGGGCGGTCCGACCATCGTCACCGTGGAGGTTCCGTGCGGATAACCCTGGCCGAGGATTCCGCGCTGCTGCGCGAGAGCCTGGCTCAGCTGCTGACCGCCGAGGGACACGAAATCGTGGACTCCGTCGGCACCGCGACCGAGTTGCTGGCCGCGGTGCGGGTCCGCCCGCCCGACCTCGTCATCGCCGATGTCCGGATGCCGCCCGATCACGTCGACGAAGGCATCAGGGCGGCGCTCGAGATCCGCCGGGACCAGCCGGGGATCGCGGTCCTGGTGCTCTCGCAGTACGTCGAACGCAGGCACGCGGCCGAATTCCTGACCGGCACCGGCGGCATCGGCTACCTGCTCAAGGATCGGGTCGCCGCGATCGGCGCGTTCCTCGACGCGGTCGAGCGGGTCGGCGCGGGCGGCACCGCCTTCGATCCGGAGGTGGTGCGGCAGCTGTTGCTGCACAACCGCGCCGATGCGCCGCTGCACCGGCTGACCGAGCGCGAGCGCGCGGTGCTCGAACTCATGGCGCAGGGCCTGAGTAATGCGGCGATCTGTCAGCAGCTGTTCGTCACGCGCAGCGCTGTCGAGAAGCACATCAACGCGATCTTCACCAAGCTGGACCTGCCCGTGGGCGAGGCCCACAATCGCCGGGTTCTCGCCATCCTGCAGCATCTGCGCGCGGGCGCCGTCGACGCCTAGACCGTGATCGGGGGCTGCCGGTGTGACCGGGCCAGGTCACACCTCGGCCGAGGCGGGAATCCGCCCACGCCACCAGCCCGCCGCGCCGACGGCGAGCGGCACCAGCAGGGTGAGGAATCCCGACACCGGCATGTACACCAACCCGACCAGCGTCGTCACGGCGAGCGCGACGAGCACCGATGCGGGCACGAAACCGCGCGCTCGCTCCAGCTCGATCATGGCCACCCCGAGACCGATCCCGACCACACCGAACGTGGTGAACCAGAACGAGAGCTCGGTGTCCTGATCGCCCGCAGCGAGCAGGACGACACCCATGATCGTGTGGACGGTGGCGATGAACACCACTGCGGCCCCGGCCAGCGGAAAACCAGTTCTTGAATTCATATTCATAAACTGTGCCACTAGGCTGAGCCGGTGGCAAGACCCCGTCTCTTCACCGACGATCAGGTGCTCGACGCGGCCCGCGACCTGCTGGTCGATCCGGCGATCACCCGACCCGCGATCACTGCGATCAGCAAGGCCGCCGGCGTGCACACGGGGTCGATCTATGTGCGCTTCGCCTCACGTGACGAACTGCTCGCCCGGCTGTGGTTGCGCTCGATCCGGCGCTTCCATGTCGGCCTGCTCGCCGCGCTGGCCGGGCCGTCACCGCTGCTCGCCGCGGCCACCTATCTGCCGCGGTACTGCCGCGCCAACCCGACCGAGGCCAGAGCGATGAAGATGTTCCATCGCGACGAACTGCTCGATGTCAGGCCCGAGGATCTGCGGGCGCAGATCGCCACCGTGAACGACGCGATGAACGCGGCCCTGCTCGCTGCCGTGGTCACCGAATTCGGGACCGCCGACGAGCGCGCGGCGGCGCTGGCCGAGGCCGCGGTGAAGGCGATTCCGTACGGTTTGGTGCGCGATTACATCGCCCGCGCGGCACCGATTCCCGACTGGATCGACGAGGTGACCGCGACCGCCACCGGCGCGGTTCTGGAGCGGTTCCGTTCCCGATCTTGACGACACGCGGTACGAAATCCAGCGACACGCGGGGAATTTCGGGAAAGTCCCTGGTCGGGCATCACCGGGTTTGCCGTGCTGATGACCACACCGCGCGCTACCTGATGGCTAACATCGCCCATATCGGTAAAACCGCTGGTAGGGGTGCATTTTTCGATTTCGGCGGTACGATCGGTGCGGAGGAATCGGTGGTCACCGCATCGGGCCCGCGCGCCCCATACGGCATCCGTAATCCTGCCCTGACCTGGGGGTCGGGTTCGCAATCGGCGGGCGTCGTGGGTACGGTCGCACAGACCGTCCGGGTAACCGGCGGTAGATCTAGCAATGAACGATGAGACGGAGGAACCGTGGCCCTTCCCCAGCTGACTGACGAGCAGCGCGCCGCTGCTTTGGAGAAGGCGGCTGCCGCTCGCCGTGCTCGGGCGGAGCTCAAGGAGCGCCTGAAGCGTGGCGGTACCAACCTGAAGCAGGTCCTCACCGACGCCGAATCCGATGAGATTCTCGGCAAGATGAAGGTCTCTGCGCTGCTCGAGGCTCTGCCGAAGGTGGGCAAGGTCAAGGCTGCCGAGATCATGACCGAGCTGGAGATCGCCCCTACCCGGCGTCTCCGTGGCCTGGGCGACCGTCAGCGCAAGGCGCTGCTGGCTCGCTTCGACTTCGACTCCTGATACAGGTGGTCGAACACACGCGGAAGGGTCGGCTGGTTGTACTGGTCGGCCCCTCGGCCGTGGGTAAGTCCACGGTCGTGCGGTGCGTGCGGGAACGCCTGCCCGAACTGGTCTTCAGTGTGTCGGCGACGACCCGGGCCCCCCGGCCCGGGGAAGTCGACGGCCGTGACTACCGTTTCGTTTCCCGAGCGGAATTCGACGCCATGATCGAGGCGGACGAACTGCTCGAATGGGCGGACATCCACGGGGGGTTGCAGCGATCGGGCACCCCCGCGGCTCCGGTGCGGGAAGCACTGGCCGCCGGACATTCTGTACTGATCGAAGTCGACCTGGCCGGCGCACGGTCGGTCCGGCAGGCGATGCCGGAAGCGCTGCTGGTGTTTCTCGCCCCGCCGAGCTGGGAGGAACTGGTCTCACGGCTGCGTTCGCGTGGCACCGAGACGCCCGAGGTGATCGAGCGCAGGCTCGAGACCGCCCGGGTCGAATTGGCGGCCTGTGACGAGTTCGACACGGTGATCGTGAACGCCGAAGTGACGACCGCCTGCGAGCAGTTGGTATCGTTATTCGTTAGCACAAATTCGAGTTCTTGACCCACTAACCCCGCAGGAGCCTCCCCTAGTGAGTACGGACACCGCAGCCGCGCCCGCGTACGACACCCCGATCGGCCTCACCAACCCGCCGATCGACGAGCTGCTCGAGCGCACGTCGTCCAAGTACGCCCTGGTGATCTACGCGGCCAAGCGCGCGCGTCAGATCAACGATTACTACAACCAGCTCGGCGACGGCATCCTCGAGTACGTCGGCCCGCTGGTCGAGCCCGGCCTGCAGGAGAAGCCGCTGTCGGTCGCCATGCGCGAAATCCACTCCGACCTGCTCGAGCACACCGAGGGCGAGTGACAATCTCTTTTCCGGAGGCGTAGAGACCATGCGGATTGTCGTCGGGGTCAGCGGGGGCATCGCCGCCTACAAGGCGTGTGCCCTCGTTCGCCGGTTCACCGAGACCGGCCATCAGGTGCGGGTGATTCCCACCGAGTCGGCCCTGCAGTTCGTCGGTAAGGCGACCTTCGAGGCACTGTCCGGCCAGCCGGTGCACACCGGCGTGTTCGCCGACGTGCCCGAGGTTCCGCATGTCCGGATCGGTCAGGAGGCCGATCTGGTCGTCATCGCCCCCGCCACCGCGGATCTGATGGCGCGCGCCGCGCACGGGCGCGCCGACGATCTGCTCACCGCCACCTTGCTGACGGCTCGATGTCCGGTGCTGTTCGCGCCCGCGATGCACACCGAGATGTGGGAGCATCCGGCGACGGTGGCCAATGTCGCGACGCTGCGAGCGCACGGCGCCAATGTCATGGAACCCGCGTCGGGCCGGCTCACCGGCACCGACACCGGTCCGGGCAGGCTGCCCGAGCCGGAGGAGATCTTCGGCCTGGCCTCGCTGCTGCTCGAACGTCCCGACGCGCTGCCCCGCGACCTGACCGGTCGCCGCGTGGTGATCACCGCCGGTGGCACCAGGGAACCGCTCGATCCCGTGCGTTTCCTCGGCAACCGCAGCTCGGGCAAGCAGGGCTACGCCCTGGCCAGGGTCGCCGCCCAGCGTGGCGCCCAGGTGACGCTGATCGCGGGCAACACCATCGAACTCGCGCCCCCCGCCGCCGTCGACCTGGTCCACATCACCACCGCCGAGCAGCTCAAGACCGCGGTCGACAAGCACGCGCTCGGCTCCGATGCGGTGATCATGGCGGCCGCGGTGGCCGATTTCCGGCCGACCCACGTCGCCGCGGCGAAGATCAAGAAGGGCGCTGACGAGCCCGACGTGATCCCGCTGACCAAGAACGAGGACATCCTCGCCGGCTTGGTCGACGCCCGCACCGACGGCAGGCTCGTAGGCACCGCGATCGTCGGCTTCGCCGCCGAGACCGGGGACGACAACGGTGACGTGCTCACCCACGCCCGCGCCAAACTGGCCCGTAAGGGCTGCGACCTGCTCGTGGTCAACGCGGTCGGCGAGGGCAAGGCGTTCGAGGTCGACACCAATGACGGCTGGTTGCTCGGCGCCGACGGCACCGAACAGGCCCTGGATCACGGTTCGAAGGCGCTGCTGGCCAGCCGGGTGCTCGACGCGCTCGTCCCGCTGCTGCGCTGACCGAGGTACGGTCCACCTACTTCGCGAGATCTGTTGCGCTGCAATGATCGTCGCGCAGTGTACTGCGTACGGGCGCGGTCTGTGGGCGGCTTCGCCGGTTCGGTGAACAGTCCAGGACAGTCTGTGTGCACTGCGCCACCTCGTCGGTGGTTTGGAATAGTCTTGATAAGGAACGAGTACCCGTTGAGGGAGAGGGAATAACTGTGCGTACGACAGGTAGTCGGCTATTCACCAGTGAGTCCGTGACCGAAGGTCACCCGGACAAGATCTGTGACGCGATCAGCGATTCCATCCTCGATGCGTTGCTCGCGGAGGACCCGAGCAGCAGGGTCGCGGTGGAAACCCTGGTGACCACGGGTCAGGTCCATGTGGCGGGCGAGGTCACCACCTCGGCCTACGCCGATATCCCGCGGATCGTCCGGGAGAAGGTCCTCGAGATCGGATACGACTCCTCCGCAAAGGGATTCGACGGCAACTCCTGCGGTGTCAACATCGCGATCGGTGCCCAGTCGCCCGACATCGCGCAGGGCGTCGACACCTCGCACGAGGCGCGCGTCGGCGGTTCCGACGACGCGATCGAGCGCCAGGGCGCCGGTGACCAGGGCCTGATGTTCGGCTACGCCACCACCGACACCCCCGAGCTGATGCCGCTGCCGATCGCGCTCGCGCACCGGCTCTCGCGCAAGCTCACCGAGGTCCGCAAGTCCGGCGTGCTGCCGTACCTGCGTCCCGACGGCAAGACCCAGGTCACCATCGAATACGACGGTGACCGCCCGGTCCGCCTCGACACGGTCGTCATCTCCACCCAGCACGCGGCCGATATCGACCTGGACAACCTGCTCGCGCCCGATATCCGCGCGAAGGTCCTCGACGCCGTCGTCGGTGACCTGGAGCTGCCCAGCCTGGACACCTCCGACATCCGGCTGCTGGTCAACCCGACCGGCAAGTTCGTGCTCGGCGGCCCGATGGGCGACGCGGGCTTGACCGGCCGCAAGATCATCGTCGACACCTACGGCGGCATGGCCCGCCACGGTGGCGGCGCGTTCTCCGGCAAGGACCCGTCGAAGGTGGACCGCTCGGCCGCCTACGCGATGCGCTGGGTCGCCAAGAACGTCGTTGCCGCCGGTCTGGCGGAGCGGGTCGAGGTGCAGGTCGCGTACGCGATCGGCAAGGCGGCCCCGGTCGGCCTGTTCGTCGAGACCTTCGGCACCGAGAAGGTGGACCCGGTCCGCATCTCGGCCGCCATCTCGGAGGTCTTCGACCTGCGTCCGGGCGCGATCATCCGCGACCTGGACCTGCTGCGCCCGATCTACGCGCCGACCGCGGCTTACGGTCACTTCGGCCGCACCGATGTCGACCTGCCCTGGGAGCACACGGACCGCGCCGACAAGCTGCGCGCGGCCGTCGGCCTGTAAGACTCACCGCCCGCGTGGCAGCGGACGACACAACGACAGCAGCGGGACGCCCGATCGCTCGGGTGCTCCCGCTGCTGTCGCCTGCGCACCTGGACCGCGATTTCGACTACCTGGTGCCACCGGACCTGGACGAGATCGCGCAGCCGGGCGTGCGGGTCCGGGTGCGTTTCGCGGGCCGCCTGGTCGACGGGTACCTGCTCGAGCGGCTCCCGCGCAGCGACCACACCGGCAAGATGGTGAAGCTCGAGCGCGTCGTCTCCCCGGAACGCGTCCTCACCCCGGAAATCCTGCGCTTGGCCACCACCGTCGCCGCCCGCTACGCGGGCACCCGCGCCGACGTCCTGCGCCTGGCCATCCCACCCCGCCATGCCCGCACGGAAGCGGGGACAGCCAAGAAGTCCACTGCCGCAACGGAATCGATATCCGATGCGCACGCAGCCGACGCAGCCGACGCAGCCGACGCAGCCGACGCAGCCGACGCAGCCGACGCAGCCGATGTGGACGAGCCGACGCCATCGGCGACCTCGAAGGTACTGGCAGACGGTCGCGGTCAGCAGCCGATGAGCGAGCGGTCCGGGGTTCAGCTGCGGCAGTCCGGGGCTGATGCCGCCACCGACGCCTTGCCCGGCGAACGGGTGCCATCGGGATCGCCGGCAGCGCGAGAATCGTCCGCTCACGATCAAGGGCCGAACGCCGAATCGCGTGCCGAGCACAGAGCGCGGGCTGGGACGGAGCAGCGGGCTGGGACGGAGCAGCGGGCCGGGACGGAGCAGCGGGCTGGGACGGAGCAGCGGCCGGGGACGGAGCAGCGGCCGACAACATCTGGTTCGGACGGTGAAAAGTCCAGCGCCGTAACGGAACCGAGCGTCGACACGTCGGCGTGGGGGCGGTATACGCACGGCGAGGCGTTCGTCAGCGCGCTGCGGCAGCGCAGGGCGGCACGCGCCGCCTGGCAGGCGCTGCCCGGCGAGGACTGGGCGGCGCGCCTGGCTGAACTCGCCGCGACGGTGGCGGCCGGTGGGCGCAGTGCGGTGCTGATGGTGCCGGATCAGCGTGACCTGGATCGGCTGCTCGCCGAATGTGTTCAGCTGGTGGGGGATTCGGCTGTCGGATTGTCGGCGGGGCTGGGGCCCGCGGCACGCTACCGGCGCTGGTTGGCGGTGCTGCGCGGTCAGGCCCGCATCGTGGTCGGCACTCGGGCCGCGGTGTTCGCGCCCGCGCGCGATCTCGGGCTGATCGCCATCTGGGACGACGGCGACGACACCTACGCCGAGCCGCGTGCCCCGTATCCGCATGCGCGCGAGGTGGCGATGCTGCGTGCTCACGAGACGGGCGCGGCCTTCGTCGCCGCCGGTTTCGCCCGCACCGCCGAAGTCCAGGCCGTTGTCGAATCCGGTTGGGCCCGTGACCTTCTCGCCGAGCGACAGGTGCTGCGCGAAGTGATGCCGCGGATCAGCGCGCCCGGTGACACCGACTTCGCCCTGGAACGCGATGCGCTGGCGCGGGCGGTGCGGATGCCCGGCGTCGCCTTCGCGGCCGCCCGCGCGGCGCTCAAGGAGAACGCCGCGGTGCTGGTCCAGGTGCCCCGGCGCGGGTATGTCCCCTCGCTGGCCTGCGCGAAATGCCGGACGCCTGCCCGCTGCAGGCACTGCAACGGGCCGCTGTCGCTGCCGCAGTCCGCGGACGGACAGGCGGCGAGCCCGCAGTGCAAGTGGTGCGGCATCACCGAGGCCGCCTTCCGCTGTCAGGCCTGCGGGGCGCGCGCCTTGCGGGCGATGGTGATCGGTGCGGCACGCACCGCCGAAGAACTCGGCCGGGCGTTTCCCGGCGTGCCGATCCGGGGCTCCGGTGGCGGGGAAGTCCTCGACACCGTAGAGCCGGGCGCCCAGGTGGTCGTCGCCACGGTCGGCGCGGAACCGCTCGTGCGGGGTGGCTACGGGGTGGCGCTGCTGCTCGACGGCTGGGCCTTGCTCGGCAGGGCTGACCTGCGGGCGAGCGAAGACACGCTGCGCCGCTGGATGGGCGCCGCCGCTCTGGTCCGGCCGCGCGGACAGGTCATCGTGATGGCGGAGCCCGCCCTGCCCACTGTCCAGGCACTGGTCCGCTGGGACCCTGTGCACCACGCCGCCGCCGAGCTCGAGGCCCGCGCCGAGGTCGGGTTCCCGCCCGCCGTGCGGCTGGCTGCCGTCGACGGCACGTCCGCCTCCATCGCGGAGTTCCTTGATGCGGCGGCGCTGCCCGACGGCACCGAGGTGCTCGGTCCTGTTCCGCTGCCGCCGACGGCACGGAAACCGTTCTCCGGCAGCGACTCTCCGGCGGAGGTCGAACGCATGCTGCTGCGGGTCGGCCGGTCCGCGGGTGGGCCGTTGGCTCGCGCCCTGACCGCTGCCCAGGCGGTCCGCAGCTCCCATCGATCCGACGCCCCGCTACGGGTGCAGGTCGACCCGGTCGACATCGGCTGACCGGCGCGCGCCCGGGTCGTCGGCGTGGGTGACCGGCCGAACTCGGGCGAGGAGCGCCCGTCGGATTCGCAGGCCGCGGGCCCGGTCGCCATCGGCTGTCCGGCGTGTGCTCGGGCTGCGGGCGCGGTGACCGGGTGGGCTCGGGCGACGAGTGTCCGTCGGATTCGCAGGCCGCG
>NZ_JBSGVQ010000034.1:0-10831 GCF_053608525.1 Nocardia sp. NPDC055029 | reverse complement strand
CGGGCGCGGTGACCGGGTGGGCTCGGGCGACGAGTGTCCGTCGGATTCGCAGGCCGCGGGCCCCGGTCGCCATCGGCTGTCCGGCGTGTGCTCGGGCTGCGGGCGCGGTGACCGGGTGGGCTCGGGCGACGAGTGTCCGTCGGATTCGCAGGCCGCGGGCCCCGGTCGCCATCGGCTGTCCGGCGTGTGCTCGGGCCGCCGGCGCGGTGACCGGGCGGGCTCGGGGCTAGGAGCGCCCGCCGGATTCGCAGGCCTCGGGCCCTGTCCTACCATGACCTCGGGTGAGCAGAGAGGATCGTGGTGGAGTTCTTCACGACGCACGACGGGATGTACGTGCCGAGCGATCTGGCGGTGAGCCGCTGGTCGCCGAACCAATTGCACGGCGTCGCGGTGTGCGGCCTGCTCGCGCTGGAGGCCGAGAAGCACAGTCCGGGGGCGGGATTCGTGCCGGCGAGGATCTCGGTCGATCTGTTCCAGCAGGTCACCAGGGAACCGATCACGCTGCACAGCGCGGTGGTGCGGGCCGGTAATCGCATCAAGGTCGTCGATTCCTGGCTCGTCCAGCGGGACCAGACGCGGGCCAGGGCGACCGTGACCTTCCTGGCCGCCACCGACGACCCGCCGGGAACGATCTGGCAGCCGCCACGGACGCTGCCCGCCCCCGCGGAACGCCGTGACGATCCGCAGGGCGCCGCACCGCTGTTCAAGTCCGGTGACGGCGACTGGATCACCGACTTCGGTGCCGCTCGCGACGCCGAGCGCAAAGTCACCTGGCAGAACCTGCCCCCGCTGGTGGCCGGGCAACCATTCACGCCGTTCCAGCGCGCCGCCGCCACCGGTGACCTCACCAACCTCGTCTGCCACTGGGGTTCACGCGGCGTCGGCTACATCAATGCCGACATGACCCTCACCCTGTCCCGCCTGCCGGTGGGCCCGGAACTCGGCATGCAAGCCCTCGACCACGTCGGGAACGCCGGGGTCGCGGTGAGTACCGCGACCATGTACGACCGCGAAGGCCCGCTCGGCACCTGCGTGATCACCGCCGTGGCCAACGACCGGCGCCGGTCGGTCCCCGCCCAGCGCGGCGAGCCGGTGCCCGCGACCGCCGAGGGCTGACACGGGCCCGATGAATTCGCGCGGCCGGCGTCGTCTGCATTGACGACGGCGCGCGCCCGCGCGTCCCCGGTCCGTGTCCTGGAGGTCCCCTTGGCGAACACTCTTTCTCGTGACGAACTCTGGGCGATGGCGCACGCCGAACGGGCGGCCCTGGCCGAGGATCTCGCCGGTCTGACCGACGAGCAGTGGGCGCGGCCGTCGCTGTGCGGGAACTGGGTGGTCGAGGAGGTCGTCGCCCACCTCACCGCGGCGGCGAGTATCGGCAGGCTGCGGTGGCTGCGGAGTGTCCTCGGCGCCCGCTTCGACTTCGACCTGCACAATGCCCGGCGCCTGGCCGAACATCGTGGGGCCACACCCGCCGAGACCCTCGCGCTGTTCCGGGCGATCATCACCAGCACGACCGGGGCGTCCGGGCACACGGCGGCCTGGCTCGGCGAGGTTGTCGTCCATGGCCAGGACATCCGTAGACCGCTCGGGCTGTCCACCCTCCCCTCGACGGAGGCCGCCACCGCGGTCGCCGACTTCTACGCGAGCCGCGATTTCACCGTGCCCAGCAAGACCACCATCGCCGGCCTGCGCCTGGAAGCGACCGTCGGGCCCTTCGCGACGGGCGCCGGTCCGCTGGTCAGCGGTCCGGCGATCGCGCTGGCCATGGTCATGGCAGGGCGCATCGCCTATGCCGACGAGCTGACCGGGCCCGGCCTGCCCACCCTGCGCACCCGCCTGAGCTCTGGTCCCGCCGACGAGGCGTGAGCCGAGCCGGCCCGGTGTGCCCACGCTGCGGGCCCGCCCTCCGCCGTGCAGGAGCGACACCGACCTACGCCGCCGGGTGATTCGATCCCGATCGCAGGACTCAGGCGTACAGCGCACGATGGCGGTGCGCCCATTCCGGGTAAGCGGTGGCCGGACGGCTCAGTACCCGCTCGATATCCCCACTGACCTGCTGTTCCTCCGGGGTCGGCGCCCCGAGGATGGTCAAGGTGTGGTCGGCGACCGCCTCGGGCATGAATCGCAGCATGTTCTCCTTGGCCTGCGCCGGGGTGAGCTCGACGAAGGCGATCGGCACTTCGACGGCTGCTGCGATGGCGGCGGCCTGTTCACGCGGGGTCACCACGGCCGGGCCGGTCAGCGTGTAGGCGCGGCCCGCGTGCCCGTCCTCGCGCAGGGCTGCTGCCGCGACCGCGGCGATGTCGCCCGGGTCGACCGCGGGCAGACCGACATCGCCGAACGGCGCGGCGACGGTGCGCGCGGTGCGCACCGGCTCGATCCAGGCATAGGTGTTGGAGAAGAACGCCCCAGGCCGCAGCGCGGTCCACTCGAGATCGGACTCCGCCAGCGCCTGCTCGAAGGCGATCGTCCGCGCGTACCCGGCGGAGGCGGGACGGGTCACCGCACCCTGCGAGGACACGAACACCACCCGGCGGACACCGGCGGCGGCGACGGCCTTCACGACCTGGGCGGGTTCCGGCCCGGTCATGAGCTGCTCGCCGGTGATCAGCAGGAACAGGGCATCCGCATCGCGCAGCGCGGGGGAGAGACTGTCGAAATCGCCCAGATCGGCAACGACGTGTTCGACGCCCGCGGGCAGGTCGACGGGCTTGCTACCCCGAGAGACGGCGCGGACCTGCTCGCCCGCGTCGGCGAGCAGTCCGACCAGCTGACGGCCGATATTGCCGGTGGCCCCGGTGACGACGATCATGAGAACTCCTTGAGTTAGCTGGCTGACTAACTCAACGTAGCAAGGCCTGGCCGGGCTGTCTATAGTTAGTTGTGTGACTGACTCAGTGGCGCCCAAGGTCGGCAAGCGGGAACGGCTCGTCCATGCGGCCGCGCGGGTCTTCTACGAGCAGGGGATCGAGAAGACGACCATCGCCGACATCGCCGCCGCGGCCGATGTGCCGGTGGGCAACGTCTACTACTACTTCAAGACCAAGGACCAGTTCGTGCAGGCCGTGATCGACACGCACGCCGCGGTACTCGGCGAGGTCATCGCGGGAATCGAGCCGCTGCCCGGCCCTGTCGAGCGGTTGAAGGCGATGGTCGCGAGCTGGGTGGACCAGCGCGAACTGGCCGTGCGCTTCGGCTGTCCGACCGGCTCGCTGGCCGCCGAACTCGACAAGCGCGCCGACGCCTTCGGCGGTGAACCGGCGCGGCTGATGAGCCTGCTGATCGACTGGGCGCGGGCTCAGTTCGCCGAGCTCGGCAGGTCCGACGCCGCCGAGCTCGCCGTCGCGTTCGTCGCGGCCTATCAGGGAATCTCTTTGCTCACCAACACTTTCCGCGATCCCGAGCTGATGGTGACCGAGGGCGCGCGGCTGGAGCGCTGGATCGACGAACTGGCCGGTCGGAGCTGACCTCACCCGGCAGACTGCCAGCCGGAGCACAGCAGATCGATGGTGGTGATCCGGTCCTGTTCGGTGGTGAGGAAGACCCGCTGCTCGGCGATCCGGGCGGCGCCGGGAGCGTGGACGGGCTGCATCCGGACCAGCCAGTGCAGGGCGGGCTTGCCGCCGACACGGTCACCACCGGCGTCGAGCACGGTGAAATCGTCGGGCCCACCGAACCAGCCGCGGAACCGGTCGACGGCCGGACCCTGGCCGACCGCGTCGAACGGGCCGGGCGGAATGAGGCCGCGCAGGCGGACCTCGGGCGCGAGGCAGGCGGCCATCGCGGCGAAGTCGCGCCGGATCAGCGCGGCGAGAAACAGATCGGCGACGGGGGATTCGGTCGGCTGGAGGGTGAAGGTCGAAGTAGTCATACCGGAAGTGTCGGCCGTGCGCGCCGGCCGGACATCGGGTGATCACCCGATCTTTGCGGGCTGATCCTCGTCCGGCAGCAGGCCGTGGCGCATGGCGAAGACCGCGGCCGAGCCGCGGCTGTGCACACCGATCTTGGTGTAGATGTGCTCGACGTGGCTGCCCGCGGTCCGTGGACTGATGCCGAGTGTCTGCGCGATCTCGCGGGTGGAACGTCCGCGCACCAGCAGCGCCAGTACATCCAGTTCGCGGGCCGTGAGACCGGCGACCCGCGCGCGTTTGCGCGGCCTTCGCCCCTGGGCGGCGGCCAGCACCGCGGCGACGGCATCGCCGTCGAGCCTGCCCGCGGTCACCTCGGCGCGCAGGATCTTCGCGCGTTCGTCGGGATCGGCGGCCGGTCGGTGCGGGCGGTCCTCGCCGAGCGCGCGCAGCATCTGGGCGGCGGCCAGGATGCGGGCCGTCGGCGGCAGCATCGCGCCGGTGAGCCCGCGCGGATAGCCGGAGCCGTCCATCCGCTCGTAGACCATCGAGGCCGGTCCGGCCAGCGCGGCGAGATGCGGGCTGCGGGCCAGGACGCGCTCGGTGAGATAGGGGACCATGCGCACGCGTTCGCGCTCACTCGGGGACAGCGGTCCCGGTTTGTTCCAGATGCCGGTCGAGACGCCGATGGTGCCGAGTCTGCACACCAGCGCTGCCCGGCGGACCATGGTCGCCTGGTCGGCGGGCAGGCCGTACTCGCGGGCCGCCGCCGCTGCCAGTTCGGCGACCGCGCGCGAATGTCCTAGGAACCAGATGGCTTTCGTGTCGGCGTAGTCGGCGAACACCGCGAGCACCTCGGTGAGTTCGGCCTCGGGGATCGGGCGGTCGAGGGCGGCGCAGCCGTCGATCACGTGCTGCCAGGCGTCGACCTGATCGAGCCCGTCGAGCAGCGCGCCACCGTCGCGGGTACACAGGTCGACCAGGTCGGGATCGAATTCGGTGCCACGGCGTGAGCGCAGCATCTGCACGGCCGCGTCGACGCCGCCCACCCGTGCGTGTACCTCGGCGTCGTCGGCGATGTGGACCACCCGCATCACCGGGATGATCGCGTCACCGCGCAGCCCGGCGGGCACGCCGTGACCGTCCCAGCGTTCGAAGGCCTGTGGGAGCGCGGCGCGGACCGCGGCGGGCAGGTCGAGGCGCTCGGCGATATCGGCGGCGGTGCGGCAGTGGGTGAGGAACGAGTCCATGCTGTCGCGGATCCCGCCCGCCAGGAATCGGCCGGTCACCGAGATGCGCCGGAGCGGGGAGCCGCCCGCGGCCAGGTGGCCGAGCAGGAAGGTCATCATCGGCAGCCCGGCCTTGTCGATGCCGTAGCTGTCGGCCCTGATCCGCAGATCGTCGCCGTACCAGTGGGCCATCTCGGGCGAATCGGCGACGCAGCCGACCCACGCGAGCAGCGAAACGTAGTACGCCGCAGCGCGATCGGCATCGGACATGCCCGCGGCGTCGGCCAGCCGGGTGGCCAGCACCGTCTGGCGCAGGACGTGTTCCTGCGGCTGCCCGAGGCCGAGATCGGTGGCCAGCGACAGGGAGGCGATCAGTTCGGCCAACCGCATCGGCCGCAGCGGCTCCGTCATGGTGATCACAAGAGTACCCCTTGCGTTCGATGCATTGCCGATATATCGTCGATAGTGTCAAGAACAACGAGAGAGCCTGAGGAGGCTGTCATGCACAACGCAGAGAATCGAGAATTCGGACACTTCGGCCGCGGTCGCGGACCCGGCCCCACGGAATTCGGTCCCGATCGGCGGCAGTTCCGCCGGGGTGGGCGACACGGGCACGGTCCCGAGTTCGGACCGGGCTTCGGCCCAGGTTTCGGACCGGGTTTCGGTCCCGGCTTCGGTCGTGGACGCGGCCGCGGCGGCCGGGGCAGGCGCGGTGACGTGCGTGCCGCGGTGCTGCTGCTGCTCGTCGAGCGGCCCATGCACGGCTACGAGCTGATCCAGCAGATCCGCGAGCGCAGCGACGATGTCTGGCGTCCCAGCCCGGGGTCCATCTACCCGGCACTGGCCCAGCTCGAGGACGAGGGCCTGGTGCTCATCGAGAAGGTGGCCGGTCGCAAGACCGCCCAGCTCACCGACGAGGGCAAGACCTACGTCGAGGCCAATCGCGAGGAGCTCGGTGACCCGTGGGCCGAGGTCAAGCAGGACATCGGCGCGCAGGCGCTGGACCTGCGCGGACTGGTCGGACAGGTGATGGGTGCGGTCGGTCAGGTCGCCCAGGTCGGTACGGCGGAGCAGGCGGCCAAGGCGGCCGAAGTGCTCACCGAGACCCGCCGGGCCCTGTATCGCATCCTCGCCGAGGACGACATCACGCCAGGGGGCGACGCCACGTCCGGGAAGTGAGCTCCCGGTGCTGGGTCGGTGCCGCCGCGGCACCCCCGATAATTCGGGGCATTCATACCCCGTTTATGGAGGTGCGAAACCCACTCCGAGGGTGTATTTCTTTGGGATATGGGACAGCGGTGGCGCAGGCGGGTTTGGGGAGTGGCACAAAAGCGACGGGCAGGCGCGATCGCGCTAGCTGTCGCAGCGGCCTTCGGGAGCATGGCCGCGCCTGCCGGAGCCGAACCCGCGGGGTACCGGCCAGCCGTCGTGCCGAACGAACCGGGCCCGCGCCAGACCGACCATCTCGCCGCCGCCCGTTATCTGGACGGGCGTCCGGGCGCGGTTCCGCTGGGGGTCAACAACTTCGGCTGTAAGCCGACCGCCGAGCATCCGCGTCCGGTGGTGCTCGTGCACGGTACCGACTCCAGTGCGTACTCCGATTGGGCGGGTATCGGTCCGCAGCTCGTCGACGCGGGGATGTGCGTGTTCGCCCTGAACTACGGCGGCGCGCCCGGCGCCGACACCTACGGCACCGAGGACATGCGGATCAGCTTCGCCCAGCTCGCCGCGTTCGTCGACGACGTGCTCGCGGTGACCGGTGCGGCGAAGGTCGACCTGGTCGGCTTCTCGCAGGGCGCGAACGTCAGCCGGTACTACGTCAACAAGCTCGGCGGAGCGCCGAAGGTCGGCACCTGGGTCGGGCTCGCCTCGCCCAGTTACGGCGGCGTCATGTACGGACTCGTGCCGGTCGGCCAGGCTGTTCCCGGCATGATGGACGTCTACGCGAAGGTCACCTCGACGGCCGCGGTCCAGCAGGCGCAGGGCGAACCGCTGATGGTCGAGCTCAATGCCGGTGGCGACACCGTGCCCGGCCCCCGCTACGTCACCGTCGGCAGCCGGGTCGACGAGATGATCCAGCCCTTCGAGAACATCGCGCTGCACGGCGCCGGCGCGGAGAACCTCGTCCTGCAGGACCTGTGCGCCGACGACCTGACCGGCCATTTCCACCTGGTCTACGACCCGTTCGTGCAGCAGCTGCTGCTGCGGGTGCTCGACCCGGCCCACGCCCCGGCACCGGTCTGCAAGCCGGTGGCCCTCGGCACCGGTATTCCCCAGGTGATCATCGCCGGAAATTCCTGACGGCCCGGCCGGATGGTGCGCCGACGACTCGACCACGGGGATCAATAGAATGGGCTGACCGCACTTCGTCCAGCCGGGAGCCGCCGCGTGACCATTCAGCCCGTTCGCCTGTTCGGCGATCCGATTCTGCGTTCCCGTGCGGATGCGGTCACCGAGTTCGGCGCCGAGCTCGGCCAGTTGATCGCCGACCTCACCGAGACCATGCACGACGACGGTGGGGTCGGGATGGCGGCGCCGCAGATCGGGGTCGGGCTGCGGGTGTTCGTCTACGACACCGGTGACGCCGCGGGACACGTGGTGAACCCGGAATGGTCGCCGATCGGCGAGGAGGAGCAGGTCGGGCCCGAGGGCTGCCTGTCGATTCCCGGGGTGCGCTATGACGTGCGCCGCGCCATGCGGGTGCGCGTCACCGGCGTCGACAGTGCCGGTGCGCCCGTGGAATTCGAGGCCGAAGGGCTGCTCGCGCGGTGCGTGCAGCACGAGTCCGATCACCTCGACGGCGTGCTGTTCGTGAACAAGCTCGAGCCCGCCGACCGCAAGGACGCGATGCGCACCATCCGCGAATCCGACTGGTTCCGTGCCGGAGTCACCGTCCGCGAGTCCAGCGGCGTCGGCGGTGGCCGCTGATGCGCGTCGTCTTCGCAGGAACACCCGAACCCGCAGTGCCGTCGCTGCGCAGGCTGATCGAGAGCGAGCGCCACGAGGTCGTCGCCGTGATCACCCGCCCCGACGCCGTCGCGGGTCGCGGCCGCAAGATCATGCGCTCGCCGGTGGGGCAACTGGCCGACGAGCACGGCATCCCGGTGCTCACCCCGCGCAAGCCCGCCGAGCCCGAGTTCGTCGCGGCGCTGACCAACCTGGCCCCGGACTGCTGCCCCGTGGTGGCCTACGGCGCGTTGCTGCCCCAGCAGGTGCTCGACATTCCCACTCACGGCTGGATCAACCTGCACTTCTCGCTGCTGCCCGCCTGGCGTGGCGCCGCGCCGGTGCAGGCGGCGATCGATGCCGGTGACGACCTGACCGGCGCGTCGACCTTCCTGATCGAGGCAGGCCTGGACACCGGCCCGGTGTACGGCGTGATGACCGAGAAGGTCGGCGTGGCCGACACCGCGGGCGAGCTGCTCGCCCGGCTGGCGGAGGCGGGCGCCGTCCTGCTGGACAAGACCCTCGACGGCGTGGAAGACGGGACACTGCAAGCGATTCCGCAATCCGGCGACGGCGTGTCCTACGCGCCGAAGGTGACCGTGGAAGCAGGCCGGATCCGGTTCGACGAGACCGCACTGGCCATCCACCGCCGCATTCGCGCCGTCACCCCGGCGCCCGGCGCGTGGACCGAGATGAACGGGCTGCGCCTCAAGCTCGGCCCGGTGGAGATGGTGGAGGAAACCTTGCCCGAACGCGAGATCGAGGTGCGCAAGTCCGGCGTCTTCGTCGGCACGTCGACCACAGCGGTCCGGCTCGGCCAGGTCCAGCCACCCGGCAAGAAGATGATGAACGCCCTGGACTGGGCCCGCGGCGCCCGCCTTGCACCGGGCACGGTGATCGGATGAGTGCGTCGGATCGCAGGCGACGGCGGGAAGCCGACGAGCGCAGCGGCACCACACCGCGCGACGAACGCAAGGTCACGGGCAAGAACGTCGACGGTGGCTGGGCGGCCCGCGCGGCCAAGGGCGGCGGCACCGTGCGAGCGGGCGGCGGAACCGCGCAGCGCTCCGGTGGTTCGCGCCAGTCGGACGATCGTGGCGACGCCGGTCGCGGTACGAGTGGCTGGCAACGTGACGACCGTGGTCGTGACGACGATCGACGCGGTCGTGACGAACGATCGGGCGGCCCCCGGTCGGGTGGTCCCCAGGGCCGTGGCAGTGCGACCGGTGGTCGGGCTGCGGCGGATCGTGCTGCGCGCGAAGGAGATACGCGTGGCGCCGCAGCGGGTCGCGGCGGTGGTGCGCGCTCAGGCGGTGGTGCGGCCCGCGGTGACAAGCGCTCGGCGGGTGAGCGTGGCGGTAGTCAGGCCGGTCCGAGGGCGGATCGCAGGCGCGAGGATCGGCCTGATCCGAGTGTGCCGAGCCCGCGGAAGCGGCGCGGCGAGCCGGTCGACCCCGCGCGCGAAGTGGCACTCGATGTGCTGCGAGCCGTGCGCGAACGCGACGCCTACGCCAACCTGGTGCTGCCGAAGTTGTTGCGGGAGCGCAAGATCAGCGGGCGTGATGCCGCGTTCGCGACCGAACTCACCTATGGCGCGTGCCGTTCGCAGGGGCAGCTCGACGCGGTGATCGCGGCGTGCGCGGGGCGTCCGGTGGCCGAGATCGACGGGCCGATCCTCGATATTCTGCGGCTCGGCGTCTATCAGCTGCTGCGGACCCGCACCGGCGCGCATGCCGCTGTCGACACCTCCGTCGATCTGGCTCGTGCCGAATTCGGCCAGGGCCGTGCGGGTTTCGTGAACGCGGTGCTGCGGCGGGCAGGGGAGAAGACGGTCGAGGAGTGGGTGGCCGAGCTGGCGCCCGCCGATCCCGTCGGTGGTCTCGCCTTCGAATACGCCCACCCGACCTGGATCGCCCAGTCGTTCGCCGATGCCCTCGGCGCGCAGGCGGGTGAACTGGGTGCGCTGCTGGCCGCCGACGACGAGCGCCCGGTCGTGCACCTGGTCGCGCGGCCCGGTGAGATCACCGCCGAAGAACTCGCGCTGGTCACCGGCGGCGAGGAAGGCCGCTGGTCGCCCTATGCGGTGTACCTCGAAGGTGGCGACCCCGGTCAGCTGGAACCCGTCCGCGACGGCATCGCCGCTGTCCAGGACGAGGGCAGTCAGCTGGTCGCCGTCGCGCTGACCAAGGCACCGCTGAACGGCCCCGACGCGGGCCGCTGGCTCGATCTCTGCGCGGGTCCCGGCGGCAAGGCGGCCATGCTGGGCGCGCTGGCCGCGATCGACCTGTTCAGCGTCGACGCCGTCGAACCGGCCGAACACCGGGCCGAACTGGTCCGCAAGTCCACCCGCGGACTGCCCGTCACCGTGCACGTCGCCGACGGCAGGGACAGCGGACTGACCCCCGGTTACGACCGCATCCTCGTCGACGCCCCCTGCACCGGACTCGGTGCCCTGCGCCGCAGGCCCGAGGCCCGCTGGCGCCGCACCCCCGCCGACGTGCCGGAACTGGTCACCTTGCAGCGCGAACTGCTCACCGCAGCCTGGGAGCTGCTGCGCCCGGGCGGCGTGGTCGTGTACTCGACCTGCTCACCGCACCTGCCCGAAACAGTCGCGGTCGTCGGCGATTTCGTCCGCCGCTCCGGCGCCGAGCAACTCGACACCCGCGCATTGCTCCCCGGCGTCACCGACCTCGGCGACGGCCCATCGGCCCAGCTGTGGCCCCACCGCCACGGCACCGACGCGATGTTCCTGGCGGCCCTGCGCAAACCGGTCGACTAGCTGGTCGGCGGGCGACGACGCGCACC
>NZ_JBSGVQ010000033.1:0-89608 GCF_053608525.1 Nocardia sp. NPDC055029 | reverse complement strand
ATGTTGATGCCGCCGCCGGTGTTTCCGCCCGCGCCACCGGTGCCGTTTCCGCCCTTGTTGTTGTTGCCGTTGCCGGCATCACCGCCGGTGCCGTTGCCACCGTTGCCGCCCTGCTGCTTGTTGCCGAATCCGATGTTGATGCCGCCGCCGGTGTTTCCGCCGGCGCCGCCGGTGCCGTTTCCGCCGGTGTTGTTGTTGCCGTTGCCTGCGTTGCCGCCGGTGCCGTTACCACCGTCGCCACCCTGCTGGGTATTGCCGAACCCGACGTTGATCGGGCCATTGAGCGGGATCGGGGCGGCGGACGGGATCGGGGCGGCGGACGCCGCGCCCGCACCGAGGATCAGCATCGGCACCGCGATCGCGCCAAGGGCGAGGCCACGCAGCGTGGACTTGGTGGAGGTGGACTTGGTGGACTTGGTGGTGTTCGACATGGAGTGTTCCTTCGGTGTCGGGGGATGGGGTGGAGCTTTCGATGCCGTCAACGATGCCCGGCGCCACGGTGCTGCCGCATCCCCTTCCGGGTGAGCATCACCGCACCCTCGACGCGTTCCGAAAACCGAGTTACCGCAGCGCATTACCGAACCTCGCAGGAGGGTGAGCCCATCCTCACCCCGAAGGGGATGCGCGCGGCGCCGCGGGCCGTAGGAGCCAGAGAGTCGAAGAGTCAGGGTTCCCAGGGTGGCCGAAAACCACCCCAGTGTGGCTAACACCGCCCGGATTAGCGCACTACCGTGAAAGAACCGGACACAACCAGCGCCGATCGCCACAACCCGGACCCGAAGGACGCGCGCCTCAACCTCACCGAAAGAAACAAGCCCCGTGACAGATCCCGTCCTGACCTACACCGACCACGGACACGCCCACCAGATCCCGCTGACCACGGACCGCTCCCCGATCGTCATCGGCCGCTCCGCGCACGCCGATGTTTCACTGCCCACCGACCCGGACATCTCCCGGGTGCACGCCCTCATCGAACGCATCGGCACCTACTGGATCATCACCGACGAAAGCTTCTCCCGCAACGGCACCTTCGTCAACAGCACCCGGATCCGCGGACGCCGTACCTTGCGCCCCGGAGATGTCATCCGCATCGGCGACAGCGCCCTCACCTACCAGGAGGACCCCGCGACGGACTGCGTCGAAACCGAGATAGGCGACACCCTCGGCACGCACCCCGACCTCACCCCAGCCCAACACGCCGTCCTCACCGAACTGTGCAGGCCGTTCCGCGACGGCACCGAATACCCCATCCCCACGTCGAACCATGACATCGCCGACGCCCTGCATCTGAGCACCGAAACCGTCAAATCCCACCTGCGCGCCCTCGGCGTCAAATTCCAGATCGACAACTTCCCCCGACACCAGAAACGCGCCCGACTCGTCGCCCTCGCCCTCGCCAACAGCATCGCTGCCCCTCACCCCTGACACCTCTGTTCTCATCACCACCATGCGAACCCTGCGAAGACCAGCCTGACCTGGACTTGTCGGTCCGCACCGCGACCTTCCGGGGCGCCTTAGCACGGTCGCGAACCGCCCGCCGGGAATCCGGATGAATCGCGCCAACCCGATCCCATAGGATTTACGCAGCACCGATACGGGTAGGCAATGACGCACCCGTGAACCGATCCCCAGGGGAGAGTCGAACGATCGTGGCCGACGACAACAGTGGAGTCGAGCAGAACGCCTTGCTGACCGAGGAGGCACTCGCGGCAGCGGCAGCGGAGGCCGAGAAGGCGTTCGCCGCTGCGGCTGATCTGGATGCGCTGGCGGTCGCCAAGACCGACTACATCGGCGGCAAGTCGCCGATCGCGCTCGCCCAGCGCGGGCTGGGCGCGCTGCCCAAGGAGGAGAAGGCCGACGCGGGCAAGCGGGTCAACGTCGCCCGCAAGCGCGTGTCCGACGCGTTCGAGGCGCGCCGCGCCGCGCTGCTGGAAGAGCGCGATCAGGCCGTGCTGGTGGCGGAGAAGATCGACGTCACCCTCCCGGCCCGCCGTCAGCCGGTCGGCGCCCGCCACCCCATCACCGTCATCTCCGAGCAGATTGCCGACGTGTTCGTCGGCATGGGCTGGGAGGTCGCCGAGGGTCCCGAGGTCGAGACCGAGCACTTCAACTTCGACGCGCTGAACTTCCTGCCCGATCACCCGGCGCGCACCATGCAGGACACCTTCCACATCGCCCCGGAGGGTTCGCGCCAGGTGCTGCGCACGCACACCTCCCCGGTGCAGGTGCGGTCCATGCTGGAACGCGAGCTGCCGATCTACGTCGTGTGCCCCGGCCGCACCTTCCGCACCGACGAACTCGACGCCACCCACACCCCGGTGTTCTCCCAGGTGGAGGGTCTGGCGATCGACAAGGGCCTGACCATGGCCCATCTGCGCGGCACCCTGGACGCGTTCGCGCGCGCCCTGTTCGGCCCCGACACCCGAACCCGCATGCGCCCCAACTACTTCCCCTTCACCGAACCGTCGGCCGAGGTCGACGTGTGGTTCCCGGACAAGAAGGGCGGCGCGGGCTGGGTCGAGTGGGGTGGCTGCGGCATGGTCAACCCGAAGGTGCTGATCGCCAGCGGCATCGATCCCGAGGTGTACTCCGGGTTCGCGTTCGGCATGGGCATGGAGCGCACGCTGCAGTTCCGCAACGGCATTCCCGACATGCGCGACATCGTCGAAGGCGACGTGCGGTTCACCCTGCCCTTCGGTATCCGGTCTTAGAGAGAGAGCGACAAGTCACGTGCGAGTAGCGCAGTCCTGGCTGACCGAGATCCTGCAGCGCACCACCCCGGAATGGTCGGTGTCCGCCGACGAGCTCGATGCCGGTTTCGTCCGCGTCGGCCTGGAGGTCGAGGAGGTCGACGAGCTCGAGCCGATCGGTGGTGACATCGACAAGCCGCTGGTCGTCGGCCGTGTCGCCGAGATCACCGAGCTCACCGAGTTCAAGAAGCCGATCCGCTTCTGCAAGGTCGATGTCGGCAACCCCGAGCTGCAGGAGATCGTCTGCGGCGCCCGCAATTTCGCGGTCGGCGACCTCGTCGTCGTCGTGCTGCCCGGTGGCGAGCTGCCCGGTGGGTTCAAGATCTCCTCGCGCAAGACCTACGGGCACACCTCCAACGGCATGATCTGCTCGGTCGCCGAACTCGGCATCGGCAAGGATCACGACGGCATCCTCGTGCTCGAGCCCGGCTCGGCGCAGCCAGGTGACGACGCGAACGTGCTGCTCGGCACCGACGACACCATCATCGAACTCAACATCACCCCCGACCGGGGCTACTGCTTCTCGGTCCGCGGCCTGGCCCGTGAACTGGCCTGCGGCTTCGATCTCGAGTACGCCGACCCGGCCGTGCGGACCCTGGCCGACGGCGACGCGGAAGCGTGGCCGGTGCGGCTCGAGGCCGATTCGGAGTGCACCCGTTTCGGCGTGCGCCGGGTCACCGGGATGAACCCGGACGCGGTGAGCCCGCTGTGGCTGCAGCGCAGGCTGATGCTGTCGGGGATGCGCCCGATCTCGCCCGCTGTCGACGTCACCAACTACGTGATGCTCGAACTGGGTCAGCCGCTGCACGCGTTCGACGCCGCGAAACTCCACGGCGGCTTGGTCGTTCGCTCGGCCAACACCGGTGAGACCCTGCGCACCCTCGACGATGTCGAGCGCACCCTCGACGCCGAGGACGTGGTGATCGCCGACGACTCCGGCGTCATCTCCCTGGCCGGTGTGATGGGCGGCGGCAGCACCGAGGTCGGCGCGGGAACCACCGATGTGGTGCTCGAGGCCGCGACCTGGAACCCGCTGCGGGTGTACCGGACCGCGCGCAGGCACAAGCTGGTCTCGGAGGCGGGCAAGCGCTACGAGCGCGTCGTCGACCCGGAGATCAATATCGCCGCGCTCGACCGGGCGGCCACCCTGCTGGCCGAGATCACCGGCGGCACCATCGAATCCACGCTCACCGACATCCGCGTTCCGCTGGAGCCGGTCGCGCCGATCGCGATGGACATCGACCTGCCCGACCGCGTCGCCGGCGTCACCTACCCGGCGGGCACCGCCGTGCGCAGGCTCGCCCAGATCGGCGCCGGGGTCGAGATCGAGGTCAACGACGCTGGCAAGACCCAGCTGCTGGTGACCCCGCCGAGCTGGCGCCCCGACCTGTCCCAGCCCGCCGACCTGGTCGAAGAGGTGCTGCGGCTGGAGGGTCTCGAGCAGATCCCGTCGGTCCTGCCGTCGGCACCCGCCGGTCGCGGCCTGACCGCCACCCAGAAGCGGCGCCGGGCCGTGAGCCGGGCGCTGGCCTTCGCCGGTGGCGTCGAGGTGCCCGCGCCGGTGTTCCTGCCCGCCGGGGTGTTCGACGTCTGGGGTCTCGACGTCGACGACGCGCGCCGCAACACCACCCGCGTCCTGAACCCGCTCGACACCGAGCGCCCCGAGCTGGCGACCACGCTGCTGCCCGGTCTGCTGGAAGTGGCCATCCGCAATATCTCGCGCGGCGCCCGCGACCTCACGATCTACGGCATCGCCCAGGTCGTGCGGCCCGGCGCCGAGACCCACGCGGTCGCGGCGCTGCCGGTGGATCGTCGTCCCACCGACGAGCAGATCGCCGAGCTGAATGCGTCGCTGCCCGCGCAGCCGGTGCACGTGGCCGCGGTGCTCAGCGGCAAGCGGGACCCGCGCGGTCCGTGGGGCCCTGGCCGCCAGGCCGAGGCCGCCGACACGTTCGCGCTGGTCGACGCCGTCGCTTACGCGGCAGGTGTCACGATCGAACGCCGGGCCGCCGCCTACCTGCCGTGGCATCCCGGTCGCTGCGCCGAGCTGGTCGTCGACGGTGTCGTGGTCGGTCACGCGGGTGAGCTGCACCCGGCCGTCCTGGAGCGTGCCGGGCTGCCGCCGCGCACCTGCGCGCTGGAACTGGACCTCGACGCCCTGCCGCTGCTCGAGGCCCGTCCCGCGCCGACGGTGTCGGCGTTCCCCGCCGTCCTGCAGGATGTGTCGATCAGTGTCGAGAAGGCGGTTCCCGCCGCGAGTGTCGAATCGGCGCTGCGCACCGGCGGTGGCGACCTGCTCGAGGACATCGCCCTGTTCGATGTCTACGAGGGCGCGCAGGCCGGTGAGGGCCGCAAGTCCCTGACCTACGCCCTGCGTTTCCGCGCCACCGATCGCACCCTCACCGAGGACGAGGCCAGTGCCGCGCGCGATGCCGCCGTCGCCTCGGCAGCGACCGCGGTAGGCGCCGAACTGCGCGGCTGATCCGCATCCCGAAGGCCGCCCGGCATCCCACCGGGCGGCCTTCGCCGTTTCCGCCCTCAGGTCAGGAGACCAGGTTCTTCCGCAGTTTCATCAGGGTCCAGCCGTCGAGTCCGAGTCCGTCGGTGAGGTACTCGCCGAAGTCCCCGTACTTCTCCTCGATCTGCTGGAGCGCCACGTCGAGGTACGCGACCCGTACTTCCTGCAGGGGAATCAGCAGGTCCGGATTCTGCATGATGCCTGCCTGCTTCAGCTGGGCCCGCAGTGCGGCATCCGCCGCCGCCCGATACTGATTCGACAGCAGGTAGTCCTGCCGAGCCACCGACTCCGGCACACCGACGGCCCGCAGGGTCACGTAGGACAGCCATCCCGTCCGATCCTTGCCTGCGGTGCAGTGGTACAGCGTGGCGTTCGCGGTATTCGCGAGATCCTTGACGGACTGCCCGAACTTCCCCAGCGCGTCGGGGGTGAAGAAGTTGAGGTACACGTTCTGCATGATCTGCTCGGCTTTGCCGTCGCCCAGCATTGCCTGCTGCTGCACCGGATCCTTCGACGAAATCGCCTGGAACATCTTCGTGAACATACCGCCGTCGTCGATCGGACGGGCCACCAACGGAACTCCCGCGGGTAGCTTGTCCGCCCCCATCGCCTGCACCTCGGACGGCGTCCTGAGGTCGATCACAGTCTGGAGTTTCAACGCCGCCAGCTTCTGCAGATCGGCATCGGTCAGCTTGGCGAGCGCGTCGGCCCGAACAAGCTTGCCCGTCTTGACCTTGGCTCCGTCATAGGTGATGTACCCACCCAGATCCCGAACGTTGGCAGCACCCTGCAGGTCGATCTTGGTGGGTCCCCCCGCGGCAGGGGCTGCGCCGGCGGTACCCGCCAACCCCGCAGCCACCAACCCGACAGCCAGCAGCGGCACGGACACCAACGACAACAATGATTTCCGCTTCCGCGAAACAGATGAATTACTCATCCGCGAGACGATATTTCCGCCCTACGGCCGCGCCTCCGGTTCCCAAATGCGGCACCGCCCAGCAGGACTCGCTACTCGGTCACCGGGATCGGTCGTTTCGGTGAGCCACGCGGCGGGGCGGGAGCGGGACGCGGTCCAGATCGTGGGCGAGCACGGCGCCGGGGAAGTCCGCCTGCTCCAGGAACAGTGGGTCGTCGGCTTCGGCATAGCGTTCGGAGAAGTGAGTCAGGACCAGGGTTCGCACCCCGCAGGCCCGCGCCACCTCGCCCGCCTGCCGCGCCGTCAGGTGGCCTCGCTCGGCGGCCTGGCCGGTCTCGGAGTCGAGAAAGGTGGACTCGATGATGAGCATGTCCACGCCCTCGGCCAGGGCGAAGACGTTGTCGCACAGGCGGGTATCCATGACGAAGGCGACCTTCTGACCGGGCCTGGGCACCGTGCACTCCTCCAGGAGCGCGCCGGAAAGTTCGCGGACGGCCGAACCTGAGATGCCGTGCGCGCGTAGCTGTTCGGGCAAAAATGTCCGCCCGTCCGGCTCGGCGATGCGGTAGCCGTAGGTGGGAATGCTGTGGTCCAAGGGCAACGCGGTGAGCGTGAAGCCGTCACCCGGCAACGTCGCACCCGGGCCGCTGACGGGGTGCTCGACAAGCGTGGGCGAACCGTAGTAGCTGGTCGCGAACTTCAGGCGCTCCCAATACTCGGCGCCGTCGGCGGGGAACACGGCGTGGACAGCATGCGGTACTCCGTCGCGACCGAGCCGCTGCACGATGCCGGGGACGCCGAGGGCGTGATCCCCGTGGAAATGGGTGATGCAGACCCACTGCAGTTCGGTCGCGGAAGCGCCCGCGTGCGCCATCTGCCGCTGGGTACCCTCGCCCGGGTCGAACAGGATGCCCTGGCCGTCCCAGCGCAACAGATAGCCGTTGTGATTGCGGCGGCGGGTGGGCACAGCCCCGGCTGTGCCCAGCACGATGAGTTCCCGGGTCGACATGAGCCCATCCTCGCGGGTCGTGGCGGTGGTGTCAGGTCGATTTCCGGCTCGCGGTTCGACCGGCATCCGGACCAGGTGGCCGGCTCGGCCGAGGAGGGGCGACGGCTCGGGTACCGCGCGGGGCGGGATAGGTTGGCACGTGTGTCGATGATGAAAGGCGCCAATGTTGCGGTGCCTGCCTCCGCGGTCCGCGTCGAAGTGGGTTGGCAGTCGGGTGCGGAGGTGCCCGATGCCGACGTCTCCGCCCTGCTCCTCGCCGGTGCGAAGGTGCGCTCCGACGACGACTTCGTCTTCTACAACCAGGCGGTACACCCCTCGGGTGCGGTTCGCCACGAAGGAAAACAGCAGGGCCACACCGTCATCGACGGCCTGTCGGTGAACCTGGCACAGGTCGAGCCGCAGATCGAAACGATCGTGCTCGCCGCCTCCGCCGACGGCGGCACCTTCGGCCAGTTCCACGGCCTCTACATCCGGGTGATCGACGCCGCCACCGGCGCCGAGGTAGCCCGCTTCGACAGCGCCGGCGCCACCACCGAGACCGCGTTCGTCCTCGGTGAGCTGTACCGCCGCCAGGGTGCGTGGAAGTTCCGCGCGGTCGGCCAGGGCTACGACTCCGGATTGGCAGGATTGGCAACAGATTTCGGCATCTCGGTCGACGACGCACCCGCCACCCCGCCCGCCCCGGCGCAGTTCACCCCGCCGACCCCGCCGCCGTACGTCCCCGCACCCCAGCCGTACGCCCCGGCCGCTCAGCCGAGCCCGCCCCAGCCGTTCGCACCCCCGCCCCAGCCGTACGCTCCTTCGTCCCAGCCGTTCTCCCCGCCCCACCAGGGCCAACCTCCCGTCGCCCCGCCTCCCGCACCTCCGGTGAACCTGTCCAAGATCTCGCTGACCAAGGAATCACCCACGGTCTCGCTCACCAAGCACGGCGCGACCGGCGGCGTCATGCGGGTGAACCTGAACTGGACGTCGATGGCCGCGACCGGCCGCCTGTTCGGCAAGCTGCGGGGCAAGAACATCGACCTCGACCTGTGCTGCTTCTTCGAACTGGTCAACGGCGCGATCGGCTCGGTCCGCGCTCTCGACCGCCGCTTCGGCGCACTGTACGAGCCGCCGTTCATCCACCTCGACCAGGACGATCGCACCGGCGCCAGCATCACCGGCGAGAACCTCTCGATCAACCTGGACTACACCCAGTTCTTCCGCCGCATCCTGGTCTTCGCCTCGATCTACGACGGCGCGAGCGATTTCCGCGGCGTGCACGCCACCGTCACCCTGAACCCGGTGAACTCGCCGCCGATCGAGATGACCCTCGACGGCTGCACCGACAACTCCCGTGACGCCGTGCTCGCCGTGCTGGAGAACGTCGACGGCGAGCTGGTTGTCCGGCGCGAGGGCACCTTCGTCCGGCCGCCCGCCGGTCAGCCGGGCGGCGGTGTCATGGAGATCGCCCGGTTGTACAACTGGGACTTCGGCTTCCAGGCGGGCCGCGGCAAGTGATGCGACACCCTGCGACCCGGGCGCTGAACGCACTGGTCTACCACCCGGACAAGCACGTCGCCCAGACGCCCGCCGCCTACGGCCTCGACTACCGCGATCTGCACCCGCGCACCGCCGACGGCGTCGACCTGCACGGCTGGTTCGTGCGCGCCGACCGCCCACGCGGGCACATCCTCTACGCGCACGGCAACGCAGGCACCATCGGCGACCGCGTGCCGATCATCGCGCTGCTGGTCCGGGCCGGTTTCGACGTCCTCGCCTTCGACTACCGCGGCTTCGGCCACAGCACGGGATCGCCGGGGGAGCAGGGCACCTACCTCGACGCCAGGGCGGTCCGCGCCGCTCTGCTCGACCAGCCCGGCGTCGACCCCGATCGTGTGCTGTACTTCGGCAAATCGCTCGGCGGCGGTGTTCTGCTCGAGCTGGCCACCGAGCATCCGCCCGCGGGCATGATCCTGATGTCGACGTTCAGCAGCATGCGCGCCGCAGCCCGCTCGGTCTACCCGTTCCTGCCCGCTCCGCTGATCCCGAACGCCTACCCGAGCCTGCGCCGGATCGCCACGCTGCGTGTCCCGGTGCTGATGTTCCACGGCGACCGCGACGAACTGCTCCCGCTGCGCCATGCCGAACGCCTCTTCGCGGCGGCGCGGGAACCGAAGGAGCTGGTCGTGGTGCCCGGCGCGGGCCACAACGACGTCATCGACGCGCTCGGCCAGCGCTGGCCGCAGCGCATCACACAGTGGTCGGAGACCTTCCTGCCTGCGTAGCCTGGCGGTATGAGCGAAACGAGCGAGATCCTCGGCCGCCTGGCCGCGCTGCCCGACGCCGAGCTGGTGTCGGTGCTGCGGGCCGCGGTCGCCGGACGGCCCGGGCTCGGCGGCGTCGCCGCCGCGCTCGCCCAGGTCGAGGCCGGTCATGCGGAGACCGGATCACCTGTGACTCTGGACACGAACGTCGTGGACGCCGATGTGGTGTCCGTCGCATCGGACCAGGTAGGAGGCGCCATGCCGGTACCGCCGGTACCGCATGGCCTGCCCGGCGCCGCCGCACCCACTGTGACCGGCGGCTATTCCACTTCCGGAGTGCCGACATTCGACGCGGTTCGCGATAAGGTCGAGCAGCGTTTCGGCACCGCGCAGGGAATGGGTGAGCTCGACCAGCAGACCCCGGCGGGTCGCAGCGTCGACGAACAGTGGGAGGCGCGGGAGAAAGCCGCGCGCGAGCGTCTGGCTCAGATCCGGAAATCGATGCAGGGCAACGATTCCGGCGCCGACGACAAGTAGCCGCAAGGCCTCCCGTCCGAGCAACGACCGTGATGGGTGGACCCAGATGACACAGGCGCGCCAGATCGCCGAACGACTGCTCGACGCGCAGGTGGACTTCCTGCTCGCCGAGGTGACCGGCGACCGGTTCGCCGAGGTGATCGCGCGGGATGTGGCCGCCGTGCTGGCCGTCGGCGACACCATCGTCTTCGGTGACGCCGTCTCGCTCGAGCAGGGCGAGGAAACCGTGGCCACGGTGTTCGACCGCATCGGCGGCAGCCCCGTCATCGCCGACACCGTCGGTATCTTCTCCGACGCGATCTACGACCACATCGCGTCCAACACCGAGTACACCCTCGGCGACGTGGTCGACCGCGAGCCGGTGGAAGCGTTGCTGGAGAAGATCTTCGGCATGCACCAGGCCCAGGAGCGCATCCTGGACCGGCTCACCGAGAGCCCGCTCGTCGCCACCGTCGCCGCCCGCTTCGTCGACAAGCTGATCGGCGACTTCATGCAGGCCAACCGGGAACGCGCCGAGAAGATCCCCGGCGTCTCCTCGCTGATGTCGCTGGGCCAGTCGGCCGCCAACCGCGCCAAGAAGGTCGCAGACAGCACTTTCGTCGGCGACCTCGCGGGCAAGGGCGCGCTGTTCGCGCTCAAGCGCACCAACAACGCCATCCGCGACATGCTGCGCGACGCCCCCGTGCACTCGGCGGCGATGGAGTTCTGGGATCTGCACGCCGACGAGCCGGTGGCGGGCCTGCGCGAGTACCTCACTCAGAAGGATCTCAACGAACTGGTCCAGATCTGCTACGAGATCGCGGTGACGACCAGGGAGAAGGAATACTTCGGGATGCTGGTGCGGGAATGCGTCGAGGTGTTCTACGCCAAGTACAGCAAGCACACGCTCTCGGCGATGCTGCCCGAGCTCGGGCTGACCGCCGACGACATCAGCACCGAGATCCTGCGCTACGGCCCCGCCGTCATCGAGTCCGCCAAGCGCAACGGTGTGCTGGCCGGACTGATCCGGGAACGCCTCGAGCCGTTCTTCTTCTCCGAGCAGGTGCTCGGCATTCTCGGCGGCGAGTAATCACCATCGGGTCTCGAATTTCCGGAATATGCCGGGGATTTGCGGGTCGGGTCGCTATCGTTCATTTCTGATCGGTTGACGTGCCCGCGTTTGCCTCGGTGCCGTGCGAATCGCGCTGCCGGAAATGTGGCTGGCGTCACGACTCCCTTTCCCGGCTATGTGTCGAGCATCGAACGGGCCGGTCACGCAATTGCCGTGCGGGCTGTGAGCTTTCGGATACAGAAACCCCCGTTGATTTCCGGCATGTTGAGATCAGTGCACGAAACCCGTTCTTACACCGTCCCGGATTGACCGCGCGGTCCGCGCAGTGCAAGTTGACACCTGACTTTCGGTGGGCCGCCGGGAAATTCGCCCGGCGGCGTGACAAAGGAGCAGGTGGTGCGTTCACATTCCCGTCGGCAGGCCGCGGGTGGCAGGCTGATCCGGCCGCGCACCATCTCCGGCCAGCTCGCCCGGATCCTGGCGGTGTCGCTGGTGCTGGTGCTGGCGCTGCTCGGGCTGACGATGTCCACGCAGATCGGCGCCTTCCGCCGCAGTGGTGAGACCGTGGACGCGGTCGCGGTGGCACTGGCCGCCCAGGATCTGGTGCACCAGGTGCAGCGCGAACGCGGCCTGAGCAACGGACTGCTCGGTGGTGACCAGCGGCTGCTGCAGCCGGTCACCGATCAGCGCGCGGGCACCGATGCGGCACTGCGGAATCTGGCCGCGATCGTGGCGGCCGACCCGCCGGGTGCGGGTGAGGTGCGGTCGGCGCTGGGCCACCTGGCCGGTCTGCCCAGCTTCCGCTCGCAGATCGACACCCGCACGATCTCGCGGGCGGCGGCCTTCCAGTTCTACTCCGACAGCGTTGATGCGATGAACCGCCTGGTCCTCGGTCTCGACCAGGCCCGCGACCCCGCGGTGCGCCACGGCCTGCAAGCCCTCTACGCCCTCGGGGACGCGAAGGAGTTCACGGCGCGCGAACGCGGTTTCCTCAACGGCGTGTTCGCCGCCGGGGAGTTCGCGCCCGGGGAGTACGTGCAGTTCCTCGACATCCGCGCCGCCCGCAACGCCGCGCTCACCCAGTTCGACCGCGACGCCACCGCCGCCCAGCAGGACCGACTCGACCTGGTATTCGCCGGTGAGAGCGCCACGCGGGCAACCGAATCGGAGAACATCGCGATCGCGTCGACGGCCGGACCGGTGGTGCAGGCGGTCGACCCGGCGGTCTGGTGGTCGCAGATGACCGACGTGATCGACGCGCAGCGCACCGTGCAGCAGGCGGTCGGCGACGACGTCCGCGCTCGCGCCGCCGACCTGCGCCGCACCGCCGCGCTGATCCTCGCCGGGTTCGCCCTGGCGGCTCTGCTCGCGATCGCCGCCGAGGTGGCGCTGGTGTTCGCGAGTATCAGGGCCATCGTGCGGCCGCTCGCCCGGCTGGCCGCCGAGGCCGACGATGTCGCCTCCCACAGGCTGCCCGAGGTGATCGCCGCCTGGCGCGGCGCCGCCGACACCCAGCCTGATCCGCCCGCGCCCGTGCGCACCCCGCCCGGTGCGAGTGCCGAGATCGGCGCCGTCGCGGGCGCGCTGGACCGGGTCCAGACCACCGCCTTCGACCTCGCCTCCGAGCAGGCGCTGGTGCGGCGCAACACCACCGAGTCGATGGCGAACCTGGCGCGGCGCAACCAGAACCTCGTGCGCAGGCAGCTCGGCCTGATCAGCGAGTTCGAGCGCGAGGAACTCGATCCGAAGGCGCTGTCGAACCTGTTCGAACTCGACCACCTCGCGACTCGCATGCGCCGCAATGCCGAAAGCCTGCTGGTACTCGTCGGCGAGGCCAGCCCGCGCCGCTGGGCGGAACCGATCGCCCTCACCGACGTCATCCGGGCAGGCCTGTCCGAGGTCGACGACTATCGCCGGGTGATGCTGCGCCGGGTCGACGACATCGCGATCGCGGGTGCGGTCGTCAGCGAACTCGCTCACGTCCTGGCCGAACTCATCGAGAACGGCCTCGCCTTCTCCCCGCCCGACCTCGAGGTCGAGGTCTACGGGCGCAAGGTCGCGGGCGGCTACCTGCTCGCCGTCGTCGACCACGGCGTCGGCATGGCACCCGAACAGCTCGCCGAGGCCAACGCCCGCCTGCGCGGTGAGCAGGACTTCATCGTGGCCTCCACGCGCTACCTCGGGCACTACGTGGTCGGCCGGCTGGCCGGTCGGCTCGGCATCGATGTGGAGCTCAACACCTCGCCGGTGAGCGGCATCGTCGCGCGGCTGCTGCTCCCGCCGAGCATCCTGGCCGACGAAACATCTTCCCGCCCAGCATCATCAGTTGCCACGAGGGCGCAGGTCGGCGCGGACGAGGCCGGTGTGTCGGCGAGTCCGGCCGGCGCTCCTGGTGCCCACACTCAGGGCACGCACTCGGGGAAGCGCCCCGGAACGGCGTCGAACGGTGCTGACCGCCGAGTCGGACACAGCCGCGTCGAGATGCCGGTGCACACCACCAACGGCACCCAGCTGCCGGACGCTACCGATGGCACCGGGCGGTGGCAGGCCGCCGACGGCGGCGCGGCGGCAGACGGGAACGAGGCACCGCCGCACACTGCCAACGGCCATGCCTCGGACCATGCGGCGGGTGTGTCACCCTACGCGCAGTTCCTCACCGGCACAGGGAGTTCCGTCGGTGACCGCAGCGGCCGCAACGGGGCCGCACCCGCGGATTCGGTCGCCGCCCGGACCAGTAACGGATCGGCGGCGCCCGGGCTCCACGCGGACCGTCCCGACCGGCCGGTGGCCGAATCGATCGGCTCCGCAGCGCTCCTCGCAGATCATCTCGACCGGCCTGCGGTCGAATGGATCGGCTCCACAGCCTCCGACCCGGACCGTCGAGGCCTGCCCGCGGTCGAACCTGGTGGCCCCGCCGTCGAACGCACGCGCAACGGTCTGGTGAAGCGCAGCAAACGCGCCAAGATCACCGGCTCTCCGGACCGCCCTCGCCGTGAACCGGCGGCCCGCCAGGACCGTCCACCCGCCGTCGAACGAACCCCGGACCAGACACGCAGCATGCTGTCCTCCTTCCGCACCGGCCACGAACGCGGTGGCGATACCCGATCCGCGCCCACCCCGCCCGATCCGACCCACTGACCGATCGGACCCGACCTCAGGAGCCCCCGGTGACCACCCATCTACCGACCGCCGACCCCCACACCTTCAACTGGTTGCTCGGCAACTTCGTCCGCAACACCGACGGCGTGCGCGACACCGTCGCCGTGTCCTCCGACGGTCTGCTCATCGCCATGTCCGACGGCCTGGATCGCACCGGCGCCGACCGGCTCGCCGCCATGGTCTCCGGCCTGTCCAGCCTCGCCCGCAGCGCCTCGCGCAGTTACGATTTCGACGGGCTGAAGCTGATCATGATCGAGATGAAGCGCGGCTTCCTGCTGGTCTCGGCGCTGGGCGACGGTAGCTGCCTCGGCGTGATCGCCGACGGTGGTTGCGATGTCGGTCTCGTCGGCTACGAGATGGCGGTGCTGGCCGAACGCGCGGGCGCGCTGCTCGACCCGATGCTGATCGGGGAACTGCGAGAGTCGTTGCGCAGATGAGAGATCCCGATCGCCCGCGGCTGCCCGACCCGCGCATGATCCCGATGAACCGGCCCACCGGCTGGCGCGACGAGCTGGGACCGGTCCCGGTGGCGCCGACCGACAGCGCGGACGTCGAGGACCGCTTCGTCCGTCCGTTCGTGGTCACCGCGGGCCGCACCGTCCCGGTGCTGGACGGTCTGCGCATCGAGACGCTCGTCCAGGCGCCGCCGTCCGCGCTGTCGGCGCCGCTGCGGTTCGAGGAAAGAACCGTCGTGCGGTTGTGCCTGCGACCGCACTCCATCGCCGAAATCGGTGTCGCGCTGCGCGTTCCGGTCGGCATCGCCAAGGTGATCGTCAGCGATCTGGCGGCGGCGGGTCATGTGACCGTCCGCGACGCGCCGGAACTGTCGACCGCCGCCATCGAGAGGATCAGGGATCTTGTTCGGGCACTCTGAATTCCGCACCGCTCCGGCGATGCCGACGTCGGTCAAGATCGTGGTCAGCGGCGGCTTCGGCGTCGGCAAGACCACCTTCATCGGCGCCATCTCCGAGATCGAGCCACTGGTCACCGAGGCATCGATGACCGAGGTGTCGATCGGCGTCGACGACCCCGGCCGCCGCGCCGAGAAGACCGCCACCACCGTCGCTTTGGACTTCGGCCGGATCACCCTCGACCAGTCCCTGATCCTCTACCTGTTCGGTACCCCGGGCCAGGACCGCTTCGTCTTCCTGTGGGACGACCTGGTCGACGGCGCGCTGGGCGCGGTGATCGTCGTCGACACCGGCCGCGTCGAAGACTGCTACCCGGTCCTTGACTACTTCGAAGACCACAACACCCCGTTCGTCATCGTGGTCAACCGCTTCGACGACGCCACCCACTTCGACCTCACCGAGGTCCGCGAAGCCCTGGGCCTCGACGACTGGATTCCCGTCCTCGACTGCGACGCCCGCGACCGCGACTCCGTCCGCGACGTCCTCGTAGCCCTCCTCGAACAAGTCCTCCTCCACCGAGTCCAACCCCGCCACCGGGAGGTGAGCTGACCGGGGCGGGTCAGGGCTGGACGTGGACATCGAGTGCTCTCGGGCCACGCCCGGTGCCGCTGATCACCGTCGATTCAGCGTGATGTCCCACAGGGCGATGTGGAAGCGCGCATCGGTGACGTCGACCGAGGTGTCGGTGAAGCGGTTGCCGCCGAGGGTGTTTCGCACGAAATCCCGCACCGTGGCCGGTTGTGCGTCCAGCTCGGCGAGCAGCTGCTGTGGCACCTCGATGGTGCCGTCGAAGTACCGTGGCTGACCGGTGATTCCGGGCTGTTGTGGAGTTTGCCGCAAACCGTCGACGGTGTGCAGGACGACGTCGAGTCCGGTGCCGTCGCCGAAGTCGATGCGCAATGGGGTGGGGGAGACGGCCAGGTCGAAGGACTGCACACCGGCAGTCCAGCCCTGTGGCGAGACGCCCCGGTAGTCGTAGGGTGACGGCGGGCCCAGTGTTTCCCCGGCGCGGTTCACCGGCGAATTCTCCAGTGCCGCACCGGCTGGTGGCTGATCGGTGGCGACGAAGGTCCACGCCGACTCGGTGAGTGTCTTGCGCCAGAAGCCGGTTCGGCCACCGTCACGGCCTTCGACCCGCAGTTCCCGTGCGGCGGAGCCGGGTCCGGTCCGGTGGATGGAGATGCGGTCGGTGATCTCGCCGGGCACCTTCGGCTGCGCGACCCAGTCGGGGGCGGGCAGCTGGATGGCGGCGTAGCGGCTGTCGACGCGCTCGGACAGCATGTCGGGGGCTTCGGGGAGTCCGCGCTGATCCTGGTAGGAGTAGCGGAAGAAGACCTTGTCCGCGCCGGAGATGTCGAAATCGTAGAGGCGCGTGTAGAAGTCGCCGAACCGGTTGACAATCAGCGAGGTCGACGCGCTGGTGGACAGCGCCACCGCCTGGAAGCGGCCGCCGAACGGCAAACCCATCTCGTAGCTGTGATCCACCGGCAGCCACGGATCGACGTACTGGATTCGCTGGCCGCCGTGGGTCAGGGCGAACACGTGCGACACTTTCGCCCCGCCGACCGGATGCTCGTTGCCCGCGGTGTCGGTCCAGACGTGATCCTCGTTGGGCGACAACACCGACCACGACCAGGTCAGCGCACCCGGTGGGAGGGTGTTGCCGGGGCCGGTCCACAGCGGGGTGCCGTAGCGGCTGCTCCAGTTCCAATCCTTGGGCGCGCTCAGGGCATGGTCCATCGTGATGAAGCGGCCGTCGCGGTCGATCATCATCACTTCGTCGTCGTCGGCCGAGACACCGGCGATTGTGCCCGCCAGACACCCGGGCAGCGCGACTGTGCGCCAACCACCTTGCGCCGCAGCCTCTTTCACATACACGTCGCCTTCGCGGGCGGCGAAGGTCCAGCGCCGGTTGAACGACTCGGTGGTGGTGCGGAAGTAGACCTGCTCGGGCAGCGCGACAGTCGCCGGGGCGAAATCCGCCAACCCCGCGGTGGACTCGTCGACAGTCACCTCCGGCGTGCCGACCGTACCCACCGGCAGACATCCCGGATCGGCGACGGACGCCGATTGCGTTGTCGCCCCGGCGAAGACCAGACCGGCCGCCGCGAGCAGCGCTCCACGCCGCACGGCGTGCCCGTGCCTCACAGCCACCCCACCGCGCCGAAACCGGCCAGGGCGACGGCATTGATCCCGAAGATCGTGCCGACCACCAGCGCCTTGCTGCGCACGCTGGGCAGATCATGCACGAAGAAGCAGGCCGCGAAGAAAGGCACGTACCCGATGATCCAGATCAGGAACGGGAAGCCGGGCTGCCACCACGACCAATCCCAGGTGAGCACCCCGGCCTTGTTCAGCAGCACCTCGACACCCACCGCCGCGGCGGAATTCGCCGCGATCAGCACCGGCCGGTTCGGCAGCCCGAAGATCCGGGTTTCCCTGGGCGGCAGCATCTTCGCCGCCGCGATCCCCATGATCGCGAACATGAAGCAGATCTCGATATTCAGCCCGATGAGGATCTGATACGCCGTCGGCCCGCTCGCCGCCCACACCGGCGCACGCTCGGTGAAGTGGAAGACCAGCGCGTTCCAGATCTCGTTGAACCAGTCCATGCCCCACAGCGCGAGCCCCGCGAACAGCACATTCCAGTTCCGTCGCTCGATCTCGACGGAATAGATGTAGATGACCATCAGCAAGAGCGGAATGACATACCACTTGAACTGATCCGCATCGCGAAGTAATTCCAGCGCAGCCCGTGCATTGTCGGTCAACGGGGCACCTCCTGCTCATAATCGACGAACCCGGCGAGTATGATACAAATCAACACAGAACGTCAACGTGTATCGCCGAATCGGCGTCGATCCTGAATCAGCGTGTGCGCGAACACGACCGGGGCATGGTCATCGACCACGCCCCGGCAGCGGACCTCAGCGGGAGCCCAGCGGCACGCCGAAGAGGGTGGCGAACTTCGCGGAGAGGGACTCGCCGAGGAAGTCGAGCGCGCCCGGAGTGGCCGCCATGGTGCCCGCGTCGGAGGTGGTGCAGCCGGCGGGGGCGGGGACACCGTCGAGACGGTCGCGCAGCCACAGCAGCGCGGCCGGTCCGCCGACGACCTCGGCGACGATGTGCTCACTGGCGTGGTCGCGGGTGTAGGTGAGTGACGTCTTCGGGTCACGGCAGTACGTGTCGACCAGGGTGTTGGTGGCCGAGAGGGGCAGGATTTCGTCCCAGGCCGAATGCCAGACGTACAGGGGCATGTCGGGCACGGACTTGCCCATACGGGTGTCGTCGAGCATGGCCGCGACCGGCGGATCGTCGAGCGGATTGCCGTCGGAGCCGATCATGCCGATCATGTTGAGGAACGGCAGCAGTGCCGACTGGTACTGCACACACAGGGGCGACTTGATCGCGGACAGCCCCTTGCCGACCGGGTCGAGTCGCTGATCGAGGTAGGCCGCGAAGTCGGGGTACTCGCGCGTGAGCCCGAGGACGGCCGCGAAGACGAGACCCGAGGTCGCCTGGTTGTTCGCCATGCTCAGTGCCGCACCGAGATCGGCGCCGACGCCACCCTCTGCCGCGCCCACGATGTTCAGTTCGGGCGCGTAGGAGGCCTTCAGTTCGGCGGCATGGCCGGTCGCGATCGAGCCGCCGGAGTATCCGTAGAGCCCGACCGGCGCGGTCGGGCCCACTTCGAGCGGCGCGAACGAGGTCGCCGCGCGAATTCCGTCGAGGGTGATCCGGCCGGCCAGCGGTCCCGCCGCATAGGCCGAGTTCGGGCCCTGGTGATCGGGAACGACGACCGCCCAGCCCTGCGCCAGCGCGGTCTGCGCGAAGAGAAACTCGGCCGGAACGACGATCTGACCAGCCAGGGGCGCGACCGAAAGATGTTGCAGCGCATAGGACGGCGCGCAGTAGCCCGCGGTCGAGTCCTCGGCCAGCTGCACCGACAGCAGCTTGCGCGGCTCGGGTGCCTGCCCGCGCGGCTTGATCACGGTGGCGACCGCCGGGATCGCCTCGTCGCGGCTGTTGTTGGAGCGATACGACACCTGCCAGGCGTCCACGTCGATCGGCAGCAGGCCGAAGTCGGCGATCCGCACCTGGCGGGCCGCGATGATCGCGCCCGGCGCCGTGGCCGCCACGATGTCGGCGGGCGGCAGGTAGAAGCCCGGATCCAATTCGGGCGGCAGCGGAACCACCGGTGCGGGCGCCACCGCCGCCGGCTCGGCGGCCAGCGGGCCTGCCACCACGACCGTTGCGGCCGCGAGCACGCCGGTCGCCAGGGCGAACCATCGCAGAGCGAGGGGAGATCTCATCGTGCACAGTCCTCACGTGAATTGAGACGCCTTCGTCTCAATGACGGTTACTATGGCACGGGTGTGGCGTGGATCGCAATCAGCGGCCGGGGTGTTCCGCGGTGGTGAGGGCGTTGAGCAGGGTGGAGAACACGTCGACCAGCTCGTCGACGGGCGGGCGCGGGTCGTCCAGGCTCCACTGGTGCACGGCGCCGTTCACAGCGCCGATGAATGCCGCCATCGCGACCCGCCAGCCACCGGGTGGCGTCCGCACCCCGTCGCGCCCGGCGGCGATCGCGGCCACCACCTCGCCCCACTGGTCCCTGACCTGTGCGCGATGGGCCTCGATCGCCGGGCTCACGCCGACGATGTCCACGAAAGCGACTTTGGCGCACCGGATGTCGTCGGTGATCGCGGTCGTGTACGCCCGCACCGCGGCGTCGATGAGCGCGCGCAGGTCATTGGTCTGCGCTGCCGCCAGCGCCGCGGCGACCGCCTCCCTCGCCTTGCCCTGCACCGTGTCGTACACCGCGACGAGCAACTCCTCGCGCCCGGCGAACTGCTCGTAGAACTGCCGCCGCGACAGCCCCGCCGCCGCGCACACATCGGTCAGCGAACTGTTGGCATACGACTTCTCCGCGAACACGGTCAGCCCCGCCTCGATGAACAGCGCCCGGCGCTCGATCTGCCGTTCGGCGACCGAGGTACCGGTGTAGTTGTGTCGGGTCCGCGCTGTCGTCACATCTCCGACCCTACTTTCACGCCGTCGCCGGCGCCCCCACGGTGGTCAGTCTTTGCGCCCGGTGAAGGCCAGCGAGGTGCCGAGGCCGATCATCACCAGCCCGCTGGTGCCGCCGACCGCGGCCAGGCGGCGCGGGGTGCGGGCGATCCAGCCGCGCACGGAGTCCGCCGCGAGCGCCCACAGCGAATCGAACACCAGCCCGAACAGGGGGATGCAGATGCCGAGCACCAGCATCTGCTGTGAGACCGCGCCCCGGGTGGGATCGACGAACTGCGGCAGCAGCGCCGCGAGGAAGACGATGGTCTTCGGATTGGCGAAGCCGACGACGAACCCGTCGCGGAGTACGGCGGTGGTGGAGAAACCCGGCGTGGCGTGCTCGGGCTGGAGTGCCCTGGCCAGGTCGGCGCGGTGCCTGATCGCCTGGACTCCCAGATAGACCAGATAGAGCGCGCCGACCAGTTTGACGGCGGTGAACACCGCCGCCGAGGTGGCGACGAGGGCGCCGAGCCCGACGGCGACCGCGACGACCTGCACGTACACCCCGACCGAATTGCCCACCACCGTCAGCAGCGCCGCGCGCCTGCCGACGGTGAGCGCCCGGCTGATCGTGAACAGCACGCTCGGGCCGGGTACCACGACGAGCAGGAAGGACAGTCCCGCGAAGGAGGCGAGATGCGTCATCGACACCATGCCGACCCACGCTATCCACCGGACCACCGCGAGGCAACGGCGCGCAACGCCCCGACGGGCGCCCATACACTCGGCGCAATGGGCGAACAGAAGCAGCGGATGTTGAGCGGGCAGCTGTACCAGGACAGCGATCCGGAGCTGGTGACCGAACGGCAACGGGCACAACGGTTGTGCGACGAGTTCAACCGGACCGGTCCCGACGAGACCGGGCGCAGATTCGAGGTGCTCGGCGAGCTGCTGGGGAAGGTGGGGGAGGGATCGTGGATCATGCCGCGATTCCAATGTGACTACGGCTATCTCATCGAGATCGGCGCCAACAGCTTCCTCAACTATGACGCGATCCTGCTCGACTGCGCGCCGATCGTCATCGGCGACGACTGTTCGATCGGCCCGCGCGCTCAGCTGCTGACCGCGCTGCATCCGATGGACGATCACGAGAAGCGCAGGCAGCGGTGGGAATCCGCGGCGCCGATCCGGATCGGGAACAACGCCTGGTTCGGCGGCGGCGTGATCGTGTGCCCTGGGGTGACCATCGGTGACGATGTGGTCGTCGGCGCGGGCAGTGTGGTCACCCGCGACCTGCCGGACCGGGTGTTCGCCGCGGGCAACCCGGCGCGAGTGATCCGGCACCTGTAGGCCGGATCACTCGTGCGGGGCGCGTCGCCGGGTCGCGTCGCGGGGACGGCGGCAATACTGTCTTTCCATGGGCGAATCGCGAACCGTGCAGGAGCAGGAAGCGACCCGGCCGCTGCGCGAGGACATCCGGTTTCTCGGTGGCATCCTGGGCGACACCATCCGCGACCACGAGGGTCCCGAGGTCTTCGACCTGATCGAGCGGGTGCGCACCGAGGCGTTCGCGGTGCGCCGCGAGGAGGTCGAGCGCAGCGCGGTCGCCGACATGCTCGACGGTACCCCGACCGAGGTCGCGATCCCGCTGATCCGGGCGTTCAGCTACTTCGTGCTGCTGGCCAACCTCGCCGAGGACATCCAGCGTGATCGCCGCCGCGCCGCCCACGTGTCGGCGGGGGAGCCGCCCCAGGATTCCTCGCTGGCCGCCACCTACGACAAGCTCGACGCGGCCGCCCTCGACGGTTCGACGGTGGCCGAGCTGCTCACCGACGCCCTCGTCTCGCCGGTGATCACCGCGCATCCGACCGAGACCCGCAGGCGCACGGTCTTCGACGTGCAGGCCAAGATCACCGCGCTGATGCGGCTGCGGCGCAGGCTGGAGCCCGGCGATCCCGGGTTCGACGACTCCGAGCGACAGATCCGCCGGGAGGTCCTCACCCTGTGGCGCACGGCGCTGATCCGGTTGGCGCGCTTGCGGATTCAGGACGAGATCTCGGTCGGCCTGCGCTACTACGACCTGACCCTTTACGACGTGATCCCGGCGATCAACGCGCAGGTGCGCGCCGCGCTGCGCTCGCGCTGGCCCGATGCCGAGCTGCTGCCGCGCCCGCTCTTGCGTCCCGGCTCGTGGATCGGTGGTGACCGGGACGGAAACCCGTATGTCACAGCGGAAGTCGTGCACACCGCGGCCGAGCAGGCGTCGGCCTACGCCTTCGGCCGGTATCTGGACGCGCTGGTCGACCTGGAGAAGACGCTGTCCCAGTCCGCCCGGCTGGTGCAGGTGACGCCCCCGGTCGCCGCGCTCGCCGAGGCGGGCTATCCCGATCCGGCCGTGTTCGCCGACGAGCCGTATCGCCGTGCGCTGCACGCGATCCGGGCCCGCCTCAGCGCCACCGCGGAACTGGCGCTCGGCGAACTGCCGGAGAACGGCCTCGACACCACGGCCGCGCCGTATGCCACCCCGCAGGCGGTGCTCGACGACCTCGACGCCGTCGACGCCTCGATGCGCGCCAGCGGTGACGCGCTGCTGGCCGACGACGGCCTCGCCGCGCTGCGGCACGCCATCGAAACCTTCGGGTTCCACCTGCAGAGTCTGGACCTGCGCCAGAACTCCGAGGTGCACGAGCAGGTCGTCACCGAACTGCTGGCCTGGTCGGGCGTGCACACCGACTATCCGAGCCTGTCCGAGGCCGACCGCGTCGACCTGCTCGCGAACGAACTGCGCACTCGCAGACCACTGCTCGGCCCGCACGCGCAGCTGAGCGAACTCGCCGGCAAGGAGCTCGGGGTGCTGCGGGCAGCCAAGGAGGTGATCGACACCTTCGGCGCCGCCGCCATCCCGAACTACATCATCAGCATGTGCACCTCGGTCAGCGACATGCTCGAGGCGGCCCTGCTGCTCAAGGAGGCGGGCATCCTCGATCCCGGCACCGCCGAGGGCACGCCGAGCAGCCCCGTCGGCATCGTTCCGCTGTTCGAGACCATCGAGGATCTGGACGCAGGCGCGGCGACACTGTCGGAGGTACTGGAGGTTCCGGTGTATCGCGAGCTCGTCGCGGCGGCGGGCATGCGGCAGGAGGTGATGCTCGGCTACTCGGATTCGAACAAGGACGGCGGGTATCTCGCCGCGAACTGGGCGCTGTACCGGGCGGAACTGGACCTGGTCGAGGTGGCGCGGAAGTCGGGAATCCGGTTGCGGCTGTTCCACGGTCGCGGCGGCACCGTCGGTCGCGGCGGCGGCCGCAGCTACGACGCCATCCTTGCCCAGCCCGCCGGGGCGGTGCGCGGTTCGCTGCGGCTCACCGAACAGGGCGAGGTGATCGCCGCGAAATACTCCGAACAGGGTGCGGCCCACCGCAATCTGGAGTCGCTGATCGCGGGCACGCTCGAATCGACCCTGCTGGATGTCGAAGGCCTCGGTGACGACGCCGAACCGGCCTACGAACTGCTCGACGACCTGGCCGCCCGCGCCCGCGCCGCCTACGCGCGACTCGTGCACGACACCCCGGGATTCGTCGAGTACTTCCGCCAGTCCACCCCGGTCGCCGAGGTCGGCGACCTCAATATCGGCAGCCGCCCTGCCTCGCGCAAACCCACCAATTCGGTGGCGGACCTGCGCGCCATCCCGTGGGTGATGGCCTGGAGCCAGGCGCGCGTCATGCTGCCCGGCTGGTACGGCACCGGCACCGCACTCGAGGAATGGGTGGGCGGGGACCCGCAGCGCCTGGCCCGGCTCACCGACCTCTATCAGCGCTGGCCGTTCTTCCGGACGGTGCTGTCGAACCTGGCGCAGGTGATGGCCAAGAGCGATCTCGACATCGCCGCGCGCTATGCGGACCTGGTCGAGGACGCGGCGCTGCGCGCCCAGATCTTCGGGATGATCCGCGACGAACACGCCCGCACCATCCGCATGTATGTGGCGGTCACCGGCCACGACGAGTTACTCAGTGACAACCCGTCACTGGCGGAGTCGATCCACAATCGTTTTCCGTACCTGGAGCCGCTCAACCAGCTCCAGGTGGACTTGCTGCGTCGGTTGCGCGGCGGTGACGATTCCGAACTCGTGAAGCGGGGCATCCTGCTCACCATGAACGGCCTGGCCACCGCCCTGCGCAACTCGGGTTAGCCGCTAGATACAGAAGTTGACGAAAAGCGGCCCGACCGGAACGCCGAGGCAGACCGTCACCGAACCGACGACCGGCTGCGCGGTGGCCGCCGAGGCGGGGCCTGCGCCGATGGCGGTGACGGAGAGGGCGAGAGCGGCGATGGCGAGTGGACGAGCGGTTTTGGCGAACATTGCGGTGCTCCTCGGTAGAACGGTGAAACTGCCCCCTCACGAGGGCTGCCCCATCTCAACACGGGGTAGTGCGCGATGTCGGAGACATCACCGGAATCGCCGTTCAGTCCGTGACGACGGCGAGCGCGTCGATCTCCACCAGCATCTCTTCGCGCGGCAGGCCGGTGAAAACGGTCGTGCGCGACGGTAAGACGCCGTTGGTTGTGTGTTCGACGACGAATTCACCATACGCTTCGTTCATCACCGCGAAATCGTCTCTTTGAGTGAGGTACACGCGCAGCATCACCACATCGTCGAAGGTGGCGCCCGCGGCCTCCACGATCGCCAGCACGTTCATCAGGGTGCGGGTGGTCTGCGCGGCGACATCGCCGGGATGCAGGTACTCATTGGTCGCGCGGTCGACTGGACCCTGGCCGGAGACCTGGACGAACGGTCCCTTGCGCACGCCCTGGGAGAACGTATGCGCCGGTGCGGGAGCGTCGGCGGTGCGCACGGCGATCTTGTCGGACATGGGGTTCAGCCTTTCCTCACGGTGACCTCTCGGCGGGGGTCCCAGCCGAGTTCGGTGGAGATGGCGTCGGCGGTCGACCTGACCTGCGGCAACAGCGCCAGCACCTGATCGTGGTCGAGCAGCACATCGGGGACCGAGACCGACAAGGCGGCGACAACGGCGCCGAACCCGTCGCGGACGGGCACGCCGACGCAGTTGACGAAACTCTCGTGTTCCTCGTGGTCTTCGGCGAATCCCTGCGCCGCGACGAGTTCCAGCTCGGCGAGGTACTGCTCGGGCGTGCGCAGGGTGCGGGTGGTGAACGGGTGATAGTCCAATCGTGCGGCGACGGACCGCCATTCGGTGCGGGGCAGCGCCGCGACCAGTACCTTGCCGACGGCGGTGCAGTGCAGCGGGGCGGGACGGCCGATCCGCGAGTACATCCGCACCGCCTGTTCGGCGTCGACCTTGTCGATGTAGACCGCGTCACCGGATTCGTAGGCGGCCAGGTGCACCGTCTGCCCGGTGGCGGCGCCGAGCGCGCTCAGATGCGGGCGGGCGACGGTGCGGACGTCACGGTTCTCCAGTGCGCGACTGGCCAATTCGAACATGCGGGTGCCCAGGGAATACCGGTGCGCGTTGTCGCGCACGACGAACCGTTCGGCCTGCATGGTCTGCAGCAGCCGCAGCACCGTCGATTTGTGCACCCCGAGCCGCGCGGCCAGCTCGTCGAGGGACTGCGAATCCTCGCCGAGGGCAATGAGAATGGACAGGGCCCGCGACACGCTTTGACTCATCGGCTGATCGTCCCATCCAGCGAGTCCGGGTAGCGCAGCCCGGTCCAGTCGGTTGCCGGCAGCGCGGCCAGGCGCCGGATGTCCTGCACCGGAGGCAGTTTCGCGACATCGCCGGTTGCGGTGAGAGCGACCGCGGCGCACAGATGGCCATAGCGTAACCGGGTGCGCAGGTCGGCACCGTGTAGCAGGGCGGCCAGGTAGCCGCCCGCGAAAGCATCACCGGCGCCGATGCGTTCGGTGATGTCCAAGGCCAGCGCAGGCACGTCGACGAAGGCGCCACCGTCGAACCCGGTCACGGTGTGCTTGTCGTTCTTGACGATCAGCTGGGCAGGCTCGGGGAACAGCGCGCGCAAGGCGGCCGGGTCGCCGGTACCGAAGATCTCCTGGGCTTCGTCGGCGCCGAGCAGTACCACATCCGCGCCGCGGACATGGGCGGCGAGTTCGTCGGCGGCCTCGTCCACGCGCGAACCCCACAGTGCCGGACGATAATTCAGGTCGAAGCTGACTCGCCTGCCACGCCGTGGCAGGGCGATCAAGGTGCGGGTCAGTTCGTTCGCCGACTCCGACAGTGCCGGCGTGATGCCGGTGAAATGCACGAGATCGGTGCGATCGAGCAACCCGGCGGCCGCTCGCGGCGCGAGGTCGGCGGGGGACAGGGCGCTGGCCGCCGATCCGGCGCGGTAGTAGTGCATGCGGCTGGCGTTGGCCGGCAGATCGTGCGGTGCGCCCGACCCGCTGCCACGCTCCTTGATGTAGACGCCGGTCGGGCGCACTGCATCGACGGCGACCGCGTCGACATCGACGCCCTGGGCGGCCAGCTGCGTCACCAGGTAGCGCCCGAACCCGTCGTCACCCACCCGGGAGAGCCAGGCGGCCGAGACGCCGAGCTGGGTCAGCACCATGGCCACATTCGCCTCGGCTCCGCCCGCGCTCCGATCGAACTGCGCGGACTGCTCGAGCGGTCCCGGGCGGGCCACGAGCACGGCCAGCCCCTCGCCCACGGTGACCGCCCTCGGCGTCGCCGCTGTTGCCTGTGTCACCCTTTTCGTCCTTTCGTGCTTGCGGTCACTGTCGTCGAGATGCACAATATCGAGCAGAAACATTCAGTGCAACCAGCGTTGCGCATTATGCAATGTAGATCCGATATGACCGCCCGGCCGGGTGACCTCCGCGGCGATCGACGGAAAGGGAAGCTGTGACGATCGACAACGCCGTCGTGGACGCGCTCGCCGACGAGGTGCTCGGGCCGCAGGACAAGAGCGTGCCGCCCGCGGCGTGGGGGCACACCGCGCGCGACTACCTCGCGACCGCCCCGGAACTCGCCCCCTGGCAGACGCCGCTGCTCACCCTCGATCGCGGCCTGCTCGATGCCAATCTCGCGCTGATGGCGGGGTGGACCGCCGCGGCGGGTGTCGCGCTGGCTCCGCACGGCAAGACAACGATGGCGCCGCAACTGTGGCGCGAACAGCTCGCGGCAGGCTCGTGGGCGATCACGCTGGCCACCGGCTGGCAGGCCCAGATCGCCCGGTCGTTCGGCGTCGGCCGGATCGTGCTCGCCAACGCGCTCGTCGATCCGGCCGGATTGGCCTGGGTCGCAGCGGAATCGGCGCGCGACGACGCCTTCGAGTTCTACTGCTGGGCCGACAGCGTCGCCACCGTCGAGCTGATGGACAAGATCCTGCGCGACACCCCGCCCGGCCCGCCGGTGCGGGTGCTGGTCGAACTGGGTGGCCCGCACGGTCGCACCGGGGCGCGCACCCGCACCGAAGCGCGGGCAGTCGCGGCAGCCATCCGGGACAGTGACCGGCTGGCCCTGGCGGGTGTCGCCGGCTACGAAGGCGCGCTGGCCCACGATCGCAGCACCGCGGGTCTCGCGGCCGTGCGCGGCTACCTCGGCGAACTCGCCGCCCTGCACACCGAACTCGCCGCGTCCGGGGCCTACCCGGGCCGGGCGATCGTCACCGCGGGCGGCAGCGCCTACCCCGAACTCGTCGTCGACGAGCTGGCTCGCCTGGCCGACGACACCACCACGGTCGTGCTGCGCAGCGGCGCCTACCTGGTCCACGACGACGGCTTCTACGCCGGTATCTCCCCGCTGACCGCACCCGCCGTCGAGCCCGGCCTGCGCGCCGCGATGCACGGCTGGGCCAGGGTGGTCTCCCGGCCCGAACCGGAACTGGCGCTGCTCGACGGCGGCAAGCGCGACTTCCCCTTCGACGAGGGCCTGCCGGTGCCGCAGCTGGTGGTCGGCGGCGGCGCGCTGCCCGCAGGCGCGCAGGTGACCGCGCTCAACGATCAGCACACCTTCCTGCGCTTGCCCGGAGCCGCTGCCACCGATCTCCCGGTCGGCAGCGTCGTGCGGCTCGGGTTGTCGCATCCGTGCACGGCATTCGACAAGTGGCGGCGCATTCCGGTGATCGACAGCGCCGCGGCGGACCGGCCGCGCGTGGTCGACCTGATCCGCACCTACTTCTGACGGATGACCATGACGGACTTGCTGTTTCGTGACATCGATATCGTCGACGGCACCGGCACCCCACGCCGTCGCGGCGACGTACTGATCCGCGCCGGGCGCATCGCCGAGACGGGTCCGGCGGGATCGATCACCGTCGGCGCGAGAGTGGTTCCAGCCCAGCCGGGTTCGGTCCTGACACCCGGATTCATCGACATGCACGCGCATTCGGACCTGTCCCTGCTCACCCACCCCGGGCACTTCCCGAAGATCACCCAGGGCGTCACCACCGAGGTGATCGGCCAGGACGGTCTGTCCTACGCGCCGATCGACGACGCCGCGCTCGCGGTGGTGCGCAAACAGATCGCGGGCTGGAACGGCAACCCCGCCGATTTCGACTTCGCCTGGCGCACGGTCGCGCAGTACCTGGACCGGCTCGACGAGGGCATCACGCCCAACGCCGCCTATCTGGTCCCGCAGGGCACACTGCGGTTGCTCGTCGTCGGCACCGAACAGCGACCGGCCACCACCGCCGAGATCGACCGGATGTGCGCGCTGCTGGCCCAGGGTCTCGACGAGGGCGCGGTCGGCATGTCGAGCGGGCTCACCTACACGCCCGGAATGTATGCCGACACCGGTGAATTGGCCGCACTGTGCTCGGTCGTCGCCTCCTACGGCGGCTTCTACGCGCCGCACACCCGCTCCTACGGCGCGGGCGCGCTCGAGGCCTACGCGGAGATGATGGGCCTGGCCAAGGCGACCGGCTGCGCGCTGCACCTCACCCACGCCACCATGAACTTCGGCGTGAACCGCGGCCGCGCACCGGAATTCCTGGCGATGCTCGCGCTGGCCCGCGCCGACGGCTGCGACATCACCCTCGACACCTACCCGTATCTGCCCGGCTCGACCACGCTGTCGGCGCTGCTGCCCAGCTGGGCGATGTCGGGGGGACCCGATGCCGCGCTGGGCAGGCTCGACGATCCCGCCGAGCGCGCGCGGATCACCGCGGATGTGAACGTCAACGGGTCCGACGGCTGCCACGGCGTCACCGTCGAGTGGGAGACCATCCAGATCAGCGGTGTCGGCGACGAGGCGCTGTCCACCTACGTCGGACGGACCGTCGCCGAGATCGCGGCCGGGGAGGGCAGGGCGCCGGTCGAGGTGTTCTTCGACCTGCTGCGCCGCGACCAGCTGGCGACCACCATCCTCCAGCACGTCGGCCACGAGGAGAACGTGCGCGCGATCATGGTCGACCCCGGCCACATGGGCGGCAGCGACGGCCTGCTCGTCGGCGCGCGACCGCATCCACGCGCCTGGGGCACCTTCCCCCGCTACCTGTCGCGCTACGTCCGCGAACTCGGCGTGCTCGGGCTGGAGGAGTGCGTGCACCACCTCACCGGCCGCCCGGCCGCCCGGCTGCGGCTGGCCGAGCGCGGACTCGTCCGCACCGGCTACGCCGCCGACCTCGTCGTGTTCGATCCGGCGACGATCCACGACACGGCAACATTCGAGCATCCACAACAACAGGCGCGTGGCATCCAGCACGTGCTGGTCAACGGCGAATTCGCGCTGGAGAACGGCACCGCGACCGGTGTGCGCGCCGGACGCGCCCTGCGCATGGACGCCACGCGAGAGGAGACCCGATGAACCCGCTGCTCAGCTCGTCGTCCGAGGCCATGGAGGTGATCCGCGCCGACCGCGCGCTCACCGTGGTCCGCGCGCCTGCCATCCCCGACCCGGTCGCGCTCGCCGAAGCTCTGGCCGGGTCCGGCATTCGCGCCGTCGAGCTCACCTTCACCACCCTCGGCGTGCTCGACGCGATCGGCAAGGCCTCGGCGGTGAGCGCCGCCGTCATCGGCGTCGGCACCGTGACCACCCGTGACCAGGCCGAAGCGGCGATCGCGGTGGGCGCCAAGTTCCTGGTGACGCCCGCGTTGCGTCCCGAGGTCGCCGAAGTGGCCGTCGCCCACCAGATCCCGGTCATCATGGGCGCGTTCACCCCCTCGGAGGTGCTGGCCGCGGTCGAGATGGGCGCGGCGGCGGTGAAGATCTTCCCGGCCCGCGCGCTCGGGCCTGCCTATCTGAAGGATCTGCTCGGTCCGTTCCCGCACGTTTTCCTCATCCCCTCCGGCGGCGTCAACGCCCACAACGCCCGCGAATTCCTGCAGGCGGGTGCCATCGCTGTCACCGCGGGGACCGAGGTGGTCGCCCCACTGGACGTAGCGAGTTCGCGCTGGTCCCACATCGGCGCCAAAGCCGCACGCTTCGTCCATTCGCTTGATTGAGAGGTATCCCATGGGCGCCACTGTCGACTGGTTGCGTACCACCACCCCCGGATTGCTGGTGCTGTGTGGTCTCGCGATCGCCGTGCTGCTCATCGCCATCATCAAGGTCAAACTGGAGCCGTTCGTCGCGCTGCTGCTGACCGGTCTGTTGCTGGCACTCGCCGCGGGGCTACCGGTCGCCGAGATCGTCGGCACACCGCTGAAAGCCGGTGAGTCACTGCTGGAAACAGGCTTCGGCGGCATCCTCGGGCATATCGCGGTGATCATCGGTCTCGGCACCGTGCTCGGCGCGATCCTCGAACGATCCGGCGGCGCCGACGTTCTCACCGACAAACTCCTGAAGATGTTCGGCGAGAAGGGCGCTCCCGTCGCGATGGGCCTGCTCGGCCTCATCTTCGGCATCCCCGTCTTCTTCGACATCGGCATCTTCGTGCTCGCGCCGCTGGTGTATGTCGCGGCCAAGCGCGGCGGGCGCTCGCTGGTGCTCTACGCCATGCCGATGCTGGCAGGCCTGTCGATGACGCACGCGTTCCTGCCACCGCACCCCGGTCCCGTCGCGCTCGGCGGCCTGCTCGGGGTGAGTCTCGGCTGGCTGATCCTCATGGGATTCGTCTGCGGCATCCCGGGTTTCCTCGCCGCGGGCATCGCCTGGGGTACCTGGATCGGCAAACGCGTGCGGGTCGAGGTGCCTGCCGAGTTCGTGCCGCTCGAGCCCGACGGCAACGGCGCGGACAAGACCGACGGCAACGGTGCGACCGGGGGAACCGGCGGAACCGCCGTGCTGACGAAATCGCCGCCGTCGGTGGCACTGATCGGGGCGATCATCGCGATTCCGCTGGTGCTGATCCTCGGCGCGACCTTCGGTTATCAACTGCTGGACAAGGATTCGGCCCTGCTGCAGGTGCTCACCTTCTTCGGCACGCCCGCGGTCGCGCTGCTCATCACGGTGCTGGTGGCCTTCTACCTGCTCGGCATCCGGCGCGGCTCGACGGTGCAGGAGCTGAGCACCATCACCGCCGAGTCGCTCAAGCCGGTCGGCATGGTGCTGCTGGTGGTCGGTGCGGGCGCCTTCTTCGGCAAGGTCATCTCCGCCACCGGCATCGGCACCGCGCTGGCCGACACCATGTCCGCGGCCGGTCTGCCGGTGATCGTGCTGTCCTACCTGATCAGCTGTGGTCTGCGGATCGCACAGGGCTCGGCGACCGTCGCGATCGTCACCACCGGCGGCATCGTCGCGCCGCTGGTGGCCGATCAGGGCTACTCGCAGATGTCGATCGCGCTGATCGCCATGGCGATCGCGGCGGGCTCGATCATCGCCAGCCACGTCAACGACGGCGGCTTCTGGATCATCGCGAAGTATTTCAACATGACGGTGAAGCAGACGCTGCAGACGTGGACGGTGCTCGAAACCATCTTGTCGGTGGTGAGTTTCGCGGTGGCCGCGGTGTTGTTCGCCGTCGTCGGCTGAGGTCGGCGGTCAGCGCGCCGGCCAGCCGTCCGAGTGCGGCGCGTGGATCCGTGCCAGGGTGGGCCGGTACCTGCAACGAGGGGAGAGCGCGATGTCCACAGCAATCGTCGTCGGCGGCGGAATCGGGGGATTGGCTACCGCGCTGGCGTTGACGCGGCGTGGTTGGTCGGTCCAGGTGCTCGAGCGTGCACCCGAAATCGCCGAGGTCGGCTCAGGATCTCGTTGTGGGCCAACGCGGTGCGGACGCTCGATGCGCTCGGTGTCGGTGCCGCCGTGCGCGAGCAGGGGATCGAGGATGTCGCGGCCGGGATTCGGACCGCGCGTGGCCGGTGGCTCTCACGCACCGATGTGGCGACGATGCGTGCGCGATTCGGTGCTCCCGTGGTGATCCACCGTGCGGCCTTGCTCGACATCCTGCGTGCCGCGATCCCCGATGGTGTTGTGCGAACCGGGATCTCGGTGTCGAGGGCGGGAACCGACGGTTCGGTGGTCCATACCGGCGGTGTGTCGACCGCGGATCTGGTCGTCGGCGCGGACGGCATCCGCAGTGTCGTCCGCCGGGCGGTCTGCGGCGATGTGCCCGCTCGCTACGCCGGTTACACCGCCTGGCGTGCGGTGGTCGCTGTCGACGAACCGCTGACCGAGTTCGGTGAGACATGGGGTCGTGGAGCACGTTTCGGGATGGCCCCGCTCGCCGACGGGCGTATCTACTGTTTCGCCGTGTACAACGCCCCCGAGAACGCTCCGGGCTCGTTCGCCGAGGTTCGTGCTCGCTTCGCCGGCTGGCATCATCCGATCCCCGCCCTGCTGGCCGCCGCGGACGAGAACACGGTGCTGCACAACGACATCTACGAGCTCGTACCGCTGCCGACCTTCTCGGCCGGTCGCATCGCCCTGGTCGGCGACGCCGCCCACGCGATGACACCGAACCTCGGGCAGGGTGGATGCCAGGCGCTCGAGGATGCCGTGGTGCTGGCTCGGCTGGCAGGCGAACCCAACGGGCTGGCGCAGTATGACCGGGAACGTCGTCCGCGGACGCAGATGATCGCCGCTCGGTCGGCCCGCATCGGCACGATCGGTCAGCTGTCCGCCGCACCGCTGGTTGCTCTGCGCGACACGGCGTTGCGGATCACCCCGGCGTCCGTTTCCTTCCGTGCGATGGACGAGATTCTCGACTGGACATGTTGATCGTTGCAGGGGGCCGGATCGTCGTGGGGCGTCCGCGATCTGGCAGTGCGAAAGCTGATACGCGGACCATGCCGGTCAGGCCGACGGGTGGTAGCGCGCGTACATCGCGGCCGCCGTACCCGCCATCGCGATGCGTAGTTCGGGCGGATCGAGGACTTCGATGTATTCGCCGATGGGCAGCAGTGCGTGGGCGAGGATCTCGTAGGACTCACCGGGAACGGTGATGTCCACCCAGCCGTCGGCATCCGGTGCGCCGATGGACGTGAGCGCCTGGCGCACCGCGGCAGGGTCGTTCATCAACCGGAGCAAGTTCAGGTGGTCGGCCGAGATCCGGCACTGTGCGCTGACGCGCAGGATGGACCGGGCGAACTCGTCGGCCGACTCCTGCCAGTGCGCGGCGAGGTCGAAATCGGCAGGGCGGGTGAAGGATTCGCCGGTCGGCACGGCGGTGGCGATCCGGCTCACCCGGTAGGAGCGGATATCGGACCGGTCGCGCGCGATCAGATACCAGGTGCCCGCCTTCATGACCAGGCCGAGCGGGTCGAGGGTGCGCTCGACGGTCTTGTCGTGCCTGCGGTAGCCGATCGCCAGTCGGCGGTCGTGCCAGAGCGCATCGGCGACCGTGGCCAGCGTCGGCGTTTCGTCCGGGCGGTGGAACCATCCCGGCATGTCGATGTGGACGCGTTCGGCGATGCGCGTCGCTCGCCCGCGCAACTCGGGTGGAAGCGCGGCGAGCATCTTGAGCTGGGCGGTGGCGAGCACGGTGCCGAGTCCGAGGTCGGCGGCGGCGCCGGGCAGCCCGGCCAGCAGGACGGCGTCGGCCTCGTCGGAGGTGAGGCCGGTGAGCCGGGTCCGGTAGCCGTCGATCAGCCGGACGCCACCACCGCGCCCCGGCTCGCTGTACACCGGAACGCCCGCCGACGACAGTGCCTCGACGTCGCGGTACACCGTGCGCACCGACACCTCCAGCTCCCGTGCCAGCTCGGCCGCGGTCGCCCCGCCGTTGGCCTGCAACAGGAGCAGCAGCTGCACCAGCCTGCTCGCTCGCATGTTCTCGAGACTAGCCGCAGAACATGACACAGGATGTCAGCATTTGGTCGTACCGTTCGAACCATGACCACTTGGAGCCAGTTCACCGAGGAAGCGCCGAGTATCTCCGCCCTGTTCCTGCGCAGGCACCAGGCAACCGGCAATCTGTGCATGCTCGGCACCCTCCGCGCCGACGGATCACCGCGGATCAGCCCGATCGAGCCGACGGTCTTCGAGGACATGCTCGTCCTGGCGGGCATGCCGAACACCCGCAAGTTCGACGACCTCGCCCGCGACCCTCGCTTCTGCCTGCACACCGCCACCGTCGACACCAAGGTCGCCGACGGCGACGCCAAACTGTTCGGCACCGTCACCGACCTCCCGGACGAAGCCGTCCACGCCCGCTTCGCCCAGAAACTGTTCGACGACAACGGTTTCGATATCCGCGGCATGAAGTTCGATCACTTCTACGTCGCCGATCTCACCGGCGCGTCGACGGTCGAAGTCGAGGACGATCACCTCAACATCACCGTGTGGAAGCCGGGCGCGGGCGAACGGGTCGTCCGCAAAGACTGAGCACGGGTCAGGCTGGTCCGACCGGGACTACCAGCGGCGTTCCGGTGACCGGGTCCTCGATCACCTTCGACCGTAGACCGAATACCTCCGCCACCAGTTCTTCGGTGAGGACCTCGGCGGGCGTTCCCGCGGCGACCACCCGGCCTGCCCGCATCGCGACCAGCCGATGCGCGTATCGCGCGGCGAGATTCAGGTCGTGCAGCACCATCACCACGGTCCGGCCTGCTTCGAGGTGCAGGCGGCGGACGAGGTCGAGAACCTCGATCTGGTGGGCGAGATCGAGGAAGGTGGTTGGTTCGTCGAGCAGGAGCAGGTCGGTGTTCTGGGCCAGCGCCATCGAGATCCAGGCGCGCTGGCGTTGCCCGCCGGACAGCTCGTCGAGCGGGCGATCGGCGAACTCGGCCATGTCGGTCCAGGACAGGGCCTCGGCGATGGCGGATTCGTCGTCGGCGGACCACTGGCGGTACCAGCGCTGGTGCGGGTGCCGACCGCGGGCAACCAGGTCGGCGACGGTGAGTCCTTCAGGGGCCTGCGGTGATTGGGGCAGGATGCCGAGGACTCGGGCCACCTCCTTGGTCGACATGCGGTCGATGCGGTGGCCGTCCAGGTGCACGGAACCACCGCTGGGGCGCAGCAGCCGGGCCATCGCGCGCAGCAGCGTGGATTTGCCGCAACCGTTGGGCCCGATCACCGCGGTGACGGTGCCGCTGATGATGTCCAGGCTCAGGCCGTCGACGACGGTCAGCGGTCCGTAGCCGAGGGTCAGGTCGCTGGCCTGCAGCCGCACGGTCATCACGCGCCCACTTTCCCGGCACGATTGCGCCGCATCAACAGATAGATCAGATAGGGTGCGCCGAGCACGGCGGTGATCACACCGACAGGGAGTTCCCCGGCGGGCAGCAGGGTGCGGGCGACGAGATCGGCGGCGACGGTGAAGGCCGCGCCGAGCACTGCCGAGGTCAGCAGGGGCGGTTGTGCTGAGCCGGTGAGCCGCAGTGCCACCTGGGGCACGGCGAGGGCGACGAAGATGATGGCGCCCGCGGACGCGGTGGCGACCCCGGCCAGCAGTACGGCGAGGACCAGCAGCGTCAGGCGGGCGGCGTTGAGCCGCACACCGAGCGAGCGGGCAGTGTCGTCGCCGAAGTGCAGTGCGCCGAGCAGGTGGGTGCCCGCCAGCACCACCGGCACCAGGATCGCCAGGGCGAGCGCCACCGGTGTCACCTGGATCCAGCCACTGCCGTTGAGGCTGCCGGTCAGCCAGGTCACCGCTCGCGCCGCGACGTCGACTTCGCCGACGCTGAGCATCCAGAAGGTGACGCTGGACAACACCGAACCGGCGCCGAGGCCGACGAGCACGAGCCGATATCCTTCGATGCCGCGACGCCACGCCAACACGAAAACGGCCAGCGCGGCGATCAATCCGCCGATCATGGCGGCGGCGGGCACCCCGATCGCGGCGGCGGCGCCGCTGATCTGACCCTGGCTGCCCGACAGGGCGATCACCGCGACCGCGGCCACGTTCGCGCCCGCGGTGACGCCGAGAATATCGGGACTGGACAACGGATTCCGGGCGATGCCCTGCGTGATCGCACCCGACAACGCCAGCGCGGCGCCGACCAGCGCGCCGGTCAGGATCCTGGGCAGGCGCAGGTCCCACACCACGTACGCGAGGCCGTCGTCGCCGCCACCGGTCAGCACCGCGAGCACATCCCACGGGGTGACCGGACCTCCGTCGGGCATCGTGTAGGTGCCCAGCGCCAGCGCGACGCAACTCGTCGCGCCCAGCACACCCAGACCGACCAGCAGCACGGTGATCGTCCGTAGCCGCAGCTGCCATGACACCGGTCCCAGCCGGACCGCGGGCACGGTACTCAAATGCTCACCAGCCTGCGGCGGCGGACCAGCACGATGAAGAACGGGGCGCCGACGAGGGCGAGCATGATGCCCGCGGGTAGTTCGCCCTTGTCCAGGATCAGCCGTCCCGCGGTGTCGGCCACCAGCACCATGACCACGCCGAGCAGTCCGGCGACGGGAACGAGCCAGCGGTAGTCGGGTCCGGTGATGCCACGCGCCAGGTGCGGGACGACGAGCCCGACGAAGCCCAGCGGCCCGGCGATCGCCACGACCGCGCCGGTCAGCAGCACGATCGAACCGATGCCGACGGTGCGAGCCAGGAAGACGCGATGGCCCAGCGCGCGGGCGGTGTCCTCACCGAGCCCGAGGGCGTTGAGCGCGGGAGTGTTGGCCAGTGCCAGGACTATCCCGACGATCACGAACGGTGCGGCTTTGCCGAGGAGGCCGAGGTTGGAGCCGACCAGGGAACCGGCCTTCCAGAAGCGGTAGATATCGGTGACATCGGTGTCGAAGAGCACCACCGCCGAGATCAGGCCCTGCAGGAGATAACTGACGGCGGCCCCGGCCAAGGCGAGGGTGACCGGGGTGGGTCCGCCACGGCCTGTCGCACCGATGACGAACACGGTGATGGTGGCGATCAGCGCACCGGCGAACCCGAACCACACATACCCGAACAGGCTGGAGATGCCCCCGATCATCACGGCCAGGACGATGCCGAGGGCCGCGCCCTGCGTGATTCCGAGCAGTGACGGGTCGGCGAGGGGGTTCCTGGTGTGGCCCTGGATCACCGCGCCCGCGACGCCGAGCGCGAGGCCGGCGAGGATCCCCAGCAGGGTGCGCGGCATGCGCAGGCCGTTGACGATGGCGCCGGTCTCGGTGTCGGTGGTGCCGCCGAGCGCGTGCAGAACATCAAGGGGCGGAATGAATTTGGTGCCTACGGCCAGGCTGAGCAGGATGGCCGCGAACACCGCGGCCAGCAGTCCGGCAACGAGCAGCAACCTGCGAGACCGCGTGCGGGTGAGCACGATTCCGGGCGATGCGGTCACTGCCCCCCTTCCGGTTAGGTTATTAGGTAAGCCTTCGCTACGTTAGCGAAGCCTAGCCATCGTAACCCACCCTGGAGGACGTCAATGTACACCCCAACGAGCCGCCGGCTCGCCGCTGCCGCTGTGGTCGCCGCAGCCGTCTTGAGCCTGTCCGCGTGTGGCCAGGGCCAGACCACCACCGGTGCCACCGGAAGCGGTTGCGATACCGCGGGCAACCTCGACGGCGGCGCCTACCCGCGCACCATCGAGAAGGGCGCGGTCAGGGACAAGGCGGGCGCGAATGTCGGCACCGTCGTAGACCCGGCCACCATCACCACCCGGCCGGTACGGATCGCCGCTCTCGATCAGACGTTCGTCGATGCCGCCCTGGTGCTCGACACCGAACTGGTCGCGTACACGACCTACCAGAGCATGGGCGAGAAGCTGCCCGCGTTCCTCGGTGCGGCCGCGCAGACCTGCGCCGGACAGGCGGTCAACATCGGCAACCTGCAGACTCCCGACATCGAGAAGCTGGCCGGCGCCCGTCCGGACCTGATCGTGTCGGCGCAGGTGCGTCACGAGAAGCAGTACGAGCAGTTCAAGGGCATCAAGCTCGGTTCGGGCACGGTGCCGGTGGTGTTCAGTCAGACGACCGGCGCCACCTGGAAGGAGAATCTGCTGCTGCTCGCCAAGGCGGTCGACAAGGAGTCGCTAGCCCAGGCCAAGCTCACGGCGTACCAGGACCGCGCCGCCAAGATCGGCGCGGCGATCAAGGCCAAGAACGGTGGCACCGCCCCGAGCGTCTCGCTGCTGCGCTTCCTGCCGAAGGAGGACCGGCTGATGCAGCGGGTCAGCTTCGTCGGCGACATCTTTGCCGACACCGGCCTGAACCAGCTCGACAAGTCCGACGATCCGAAGAACGATTTCGCGCTCGCCCTGAGTCCCGAGCGGCTGCTGGACGCCGACGCCGACTACATCTTCCTCACCAGCAACGGTGAGGACGCCGCCGCCCAGCGCAAGGCAGCCGCCGCGGCGAACCCGTTGTGGAATCAGCTGAAAGGCAAGATCACCCCGGTCGACGACCTGGTCTGGCTGACGTCGGTCGGCCTCACCGGCGCCAACGCGGTGCTGGACGACATCGCCGAGACCTTCGGGGTCGACCCGGCGAAGTAGCGAGCGATCGCCGGAAACACTGCGCTGCGCGCACCGGGCGCGCAGCGCGGTGTTCCGTCCGGTTCGCTCGGAAGCTGTTCGGCGACACCGGTGTCGACATCCACGGCCGGAAGCTCGACGACTGCTACGTCGCCGATATCCCGCGATCGGTGCGGGAATTGGGCAGCGAATTCCTTCTGCTGCACAAGTATTCGCGTTCGACCTCGTTGGAAGTGAGCGCGATCGCCGCGTCGTAGGCGGCCGCGGCTTCGGTGAGATTGCCTTCGCGGCGGAGGAGGTCGGCGCGGATGGCGTGGAACAGGTGGTGGTTCGGGAGGCCGATGGTGGTGAGTTCGCGCAGGGCAGGGGTGGGGCCGTGGACTTCGGCGAGGGCGACGGTGCGATGCAGGGCGACGATGGGGGTGGGTGTGAGGAGGTGGAGATGGTTGTAGAGGGTAAGGATTTGGAGCCAGTCGGTGGCGGCTGCGGTGGGGGCGTCGGCGTGAACGGCGTTGATGGCGGCTTGGAGTTGGTAGGGACCGGGGGTGTTGCGGCGCAGGCATTCCCGGAGCAGGGACTGGCCTTCGGTGATCAGGTCACGGTTCCAGCGGGTGCGGTCCTGGTCGGCCAGAAGCACGAGGTGGTCGCCGTCGGTGCGGGCGGTGCGGCGGGATTCGGTGAGCAGCATGAGGGCGAGTAGCCCCAGGACCTCCGGTTCGCCGGGCATGAGCTGGGTGAGCAGGCGACCGAGCCGGATCGCTTCCGCGCACAGGTCGGCGCGGGCGAGTTGCGGGCCCGCGGTGGCCGAATAGCCTTCGGTGAAAACGAGATGCACGACCGCCAGGACGGCGGGCAGTCGCGCGGGGAGTTCGGCGTCGGCGGGCACCCGGTAGGGGATTGCCGCTGCGCGGATCTTGCCCTTGGCGCGGACGAGCCGTTGCGCCATAGTCGATTCCGAGACCAGGAACGCACGTGCGATCTCGGCGGTGGTCAAACCGCCCAGCAGTCGCAGCGTCAACGCCACCCGCGCGGCCGGGGCCAGTGCCGGATGGCAGCAGGTGAAGATCAGGCGCAGCCGGTCGTCGGGGAAGCTGTCGGTGGGCTGGTCGGGATCCGGGTGCAGGAGAGCGGCTTCGGCGTGTCTGTCGGCGCGGGTGGCCTCGCGGCGCAGCCGATCGATCGCGCGATTGCGCGCGGTGGTGATGATCCACCCCGCCGGGCTCGGCGGGACGCCGTCGCCGGGCCAGCGCACGACCGCGGCCGCGAATGCCTCCTGCACCGCGTCCTCGGCGAGTCCGATGTCACCGAAGACGCGGATCAGGGACGCGACCGCACGGCCGTAGTGCTCGGCGAACACGGCCTCGATCACCGCGGTGTCCATCTAGCTGTGCGCCACCGGTCGCACCTCGATCGGCAAGGCGAGCACCGCGGCCAGCCTGCCCGCCCACTCCAGTGCCTCGTCCAGATCGGAGGCCTGGATGAGGGTGAAGCCGCCGATGTGCTCGGTGCCCTCGGCATACGGCCCGTCGGTGAGCAGCACGTCACCCTCCTTCGCCCGCACGACGGTCGCGGTGCTCGGCTCGTGCAGTCCGACCGCGAACACCCACGCCCCGGCGGCGCGCATGTCGTCGTTCAGGGCCGCGAGATCGTCCATGATCGCGTCGATGTCGTCCGGCGCGGGTCCGTCGGGCTGATAGATGGACAGCAGGTACCGCTTCATGATCGTCCTTTCGTCGATGGTTCCGGTGCGCGACCGGTTCATCTCCTATACGAACGCGATGCCGCCGAATCGACAGCGTGGGTGAGTTGATTCTCGTCCGGACGCCAGCGAGGTTTCCAGGATCGGCCGATCCGCTGTGCCACGATGAGGCGATGGAGCTGCTCGCCTCCGCCGCCGTGGCCGGTCCGTCGCCGATCGTGTCGCTGTTCTGGATCGCATTCGTCGCGGTGGTGGCTCCGCTGCTCTCCCGCGCAGTGCGCGGATTCGTGCCGGACGTGGTGATCCTGCTCGTGGCGGGCACGATTCTCGGACCGTTCGCCCTCGGCTGGGCCACCGCCGAGGGCGGCGTCGACCTGATCAAGGAACTCGGCCTCGGCATGCTGTTCCTGCTGGCAGGCTACGAACTGGACCCGAGACTGCTCGGCGGCCGCTCGGGACGGGTGGCCTGGCTGGTATGGCTGGCCGGTCTGGTGTTCGCGTTCGGGCTGGTCACCGTGCTGGCGAGCAGCGAATCGACCACCAACCACATCGCCGTCGCCATCGCGATGACCTCCACCGCGCTGGGCACCCTGCTGCCGATCGTCAAACAGGCCGGACTGCTCGACACCCCACTGGGCCGCGCGGTGCTCGCGCACGGCGCGGTCGGCGAACTCGGCCCGATCGTGGCCATGTCGGTGCTGTTGAGCAGCCGCAATGTCGTCGCCGCGCTCGTCGTGCTGGCCCTGTTCGTGGTGGCGGCGCTGTTGGTCGGGCTGATCCCGGTGCGCCTGTTCGGCCGCGTCCCCGATCTCGGCGCAGCGCTGGCCAGGATGGACGGCGGCACTTCCCAGTTGCCGGTGCGCGGGTCGATCCTGCTGCTGCTCGTGCTCATGGTGGTGGCCGAACGCTTCGATCTGGACGTGGTGCTCGGCGCGTTCGCCGCGGGCATGGTGCTGCGCAGGCTCATCGCGGCGGGTCATCCACGTGTCGACGAGCAGCTGGAGACCATCGGCTACGGCCTGCTGATCCCGGTATTCTTCGTGGTGTCGGGGATGGGGATCGATATGTCGGCGGTCGCGGGACAGCCGCTGCTGTGGGCATCGTTCGTGGTCGCCATCGCCGTCGCCCGCGGCCTGCCGGTCTGGCTGAGCGAACGGTACGTCCCGCACGGGCGCAACCTGGAGTCACCGCGCGAGCGGGCCCAGCTCGCGCTGTTCGCGGCCACCGGCCTGCCGATCATCGTCGCCGTCACCCAGGTGGCGGTCTCGACGGAGCTGATGACCGGCGACACCGCCTCGGTCCTGGTCGCTGCCGGAGCGACGACGGTTCTGGTGTTTCCCCTGGTCGCACGGCTGATCGGGCCAAAGACGCTCGTCGTGACCGCACCTGCTCATGAATGAGCTTGCATAGTCGTGCATAATCATCACATGGTTGATTCGTCGGGAGGACCCGCCTTGCGGGTGGCGGTTGCCGGTGCGAGTGGATACGCCGGTGGCGAAGTGTTGCGTCTGCTGCTGAACCACCCCGAATACCGAGCCGGGCGCCTCGAGATCGGGGCGCTGACCGCCGGATCCAACGCGGGCACCGCGCTGGGCGCGCTCCAGCCGCATCTGCTGCCGCTGGCCGACCGGATCCTGCAGGAAACCACCCCCGAGGTTCTGGCGGGCCACGACATCGTCTTCCTCGGCCTGCCGCACGGTCAGTCCGGCGCCATCGCACAGGCCCTGCCCGAGTCGACGGTGATCATCGACTGCGGCGCCGACTTCCGGCTCACCGACGCCGCCGCCTGGGAGAAGTACTACGGCAGCGCGCACGCGGGGAGCTGGCCCTACGGCCTGCCCGAGCTGCCCGGCGGCCGGGCGGCGCTCACCGGCGCCCGGCGCATCGCCGTGCCCGGCTGCTACCCGACCGTGTCGAGCGTCGCGCTGGCCCCGGCCATCGCCGCGGGCATCATCGAGCCGACCGTGAACGTGGTCGCCATCAGCGGCACCTCCGGCGCGGGCCGCAAGCTCGACGTCGGTCTGCTCGGTTCCGAGGTGATGGGCAGCGTCCGCGCCTACAGCATCGCGGGCGCGCACCGGCACACCCCCGAGATCGCGCAGAACCTGAAGGCGGCGGGCGGCGTCGACGTCGCGGTGTCGTTCACCCCTGTTCTCGCCCCGATGCCGCGCGGCATCCTCGCGACCTGTACCGCCCCGGTGAAGGTGGACGAGGCCGAGGCGCGCGCGGTCTACGACAAGGCGTACGCCGACGAGCCGTTCGTGCATCTGCTGCCCGAAGGCGTACTGCCACAGACGGGTTCGGTGCTCGGCTCCAACGCCATCACCCTGCAGGTCGCGGTCGATACCGACGCGGGGCTGCTCGTGGTGATCGGCGCGATCGACAACTTGACCAAGGGCACCGCGGGCGCCGCGGTGCAATCGATGAATCTGGCCGTCGGATTCGACGAGACCGCAGGACTTTCCACCGTAGGAGTGGCACCGTGACGACCCCTGATCCGCACACGACGGACCATGGCAATTTGATCCACACCCAGGGCGTCACCGCCCCGCTCGGCTTCCGCGCCGCGGGCATTGCGGCCGGAATCAAGGCCAGCGGCAAGCCCGATCTCGCGCTGGTGCTCAACGAGGGCCCCGAATACGCCGCGGCGGGAGTGTTCACCAGCAATCAGGTGAAGGCCGCGCCGGTGCTGTGGTCGCAGCAGGTGCTCACGTCCGGTCGCGTGCGCGCGGTCATCCTGAACTCGGGCGGCGCGAATGCCTGCACCGGCCCCGGCGGTTTCCAGGACACCCACCGCACTGCCGAGGAACTCGCTGCGGCACTGAGCAATTGGGGCACCGAGACCGGCGCGGGCGAGATCGCGGTCTGCTCGACCGGCCTGATCGGTGACCGGCTGCCGATGGACAAGCTCATCCCCGCCGTCACCGAGATCGTGCACGAGATGGGCGGCGGCATGTCGGGCGGCTCCGATGCCGCGCACGCCATCATGACCACCGACACCGTGCCGAAGGAATCGGCGTTCCACCACGAGGACAAGTGGAACGTCGGCGGCATGGCCAAGGGCGCGGGCATGCTCGCGCCGTCGCTGGCCACCATGCTCGTCGTGCTCACCACCGACGCCGTGGCAACCCCCGACCAGCTCGACCAGGCGCTGCGCAAGGCCACCAAATACACCTTCGACCGGCTCGACGTCGACGGTTCCTGCTCCACCAACGACACCGTGCTGCTGCTGGCCAACGGCGCCAGCGGCGTCGCCCCGTCGCAGGAGGACCTCGACGCCGCCGTCTTCACCGTGTGTGACGACCTGGCCGCCCAGCTGATGGCCGACGCCGAGGGTGTCACCAAGCGGGTGCGGGTCACCGTCACCGGCGCGGCCTCCGAGGAGGAGGCGCTGACCGTCGCCCGCGCCGTCGCCCGCGACAGCCTGGTCAAGACCGCGCTGTTCGGCTCGGACCCGAACTGGGGCCGGGTGCTCGCCGCCGTCGGCATCGCCCCGGTGACGCTGGACCCGAACCGGATCGCGGTGTCGTTCAACGGCAATCCGGTCTGCGTCGACAGTGTCGGCGCGCCCGGCGCCCGCGAGGTCGACCTGTCCGGCGAGGACATCGACGTGCTGATCGAACTCCATGTCGGCGACGGCACCGCGATGGTGCGCACCACGGATCTCTCGCACGCCTACGTCGAAGAGAATTCGGCGTACAGCTCATGAGCAGCGGTGTGGTGCAGTCGCTTTCGGCGCTGGACAAGGCGCATGTGCTCGCCGACGCGCTGCCGTGGCTGCAGAAGTTCCGGGACAAGGTCGTGGTCGTGAAGTACGGCGGCAACGCCATGGTCGACGACGAACTCAAGGCCGCCTTCGCCGCCGACATGGCGTTCCTGCGCACCGTCGGCGTGCACCCGGTGGTCGTGCACGGCGGTGGCCCGCAGATCAACGCGATGCTGAAGAAGCTCGGCATGGCGGGCGAGTTCCGCGGCGGCTTCCGCGTCACCACCCCCGAGGTGATGGACGTGGTGCGGATGGTGCTGTTCGGCCAGGTCGGGCGCGAGCTCGTCGGGCTGATCAACGCGCACGGGCCGTACGCGGTCGGCATCTCCGGGGAAGACGCGCACCTGTTCACCGCGACCCGGCGCACCGTCACCGTCGAAGGTGTCGCCACCGACATCGGGCTGGTCGGTGACGTCACCGAGGTCAACCCGGGTGCGGTGCTCGACCTGATCGACGCGGGACGGATCCCGGTGGTCTCCACCATCGCCCCCGACGCCGACGGCGTGGTCCACAACATCAACGCCGACACCGCCGCCGCCGCGCTGGCGGAGGGGATCGGCGCGGAGAAGCTCGTCGTCCTCACCGACGTCGAGGGCCTCTACACCGACTGGCCCGACCGCGCCTCGCTGACCAGTGAGATCGACGCGACGGCGCTGGCGGAGTTGCTGCCGCGCCTGGATGCGGGCATGGTGCCGAAGATGGAAGCGTGCCTGCGCGCCGTCCAGGGCGGGGTGCCCAGCGCCCACGTCATCGACGGACGGGTGCCGCATTCGGTACTACTGGAGTTGTTCACCGGAGAAGGAATCGGAACGATGGTGACCGCATGAGTGAAGTAGAGAAGCTGCAGCAGCGGTGGTCGGCCGCGATGATGAACAACTACGGCACCCCGAAGGTCGCGCTGGTGCGTGGCGCCGGCGCGGTGGTCTACGACGCCGACGGCAAGCGCTACGTCGATTTCCTCGGTGGCATCGCGGTGAACAGCCTCGGCCACGCCCACCCGGCCATCCTGGAAGCGGTCACCCAGCAGCTGGGCACGCTCGGCCATGTGTCGAACATCTATGCCAGCGAGCCGGTGATCGAGCTGGCCGAGAAGCTGCTCGCGCACTTCGGCGACGGTGAGGGCAAGGCGTTCTTCTGCAACTCCGGCACCGAGGCCAACGAGGCCGCGTTCAAGATGGCCCGGCTGACCGGCCGGTCCAAGATCGTCGCCGCGGAGGAGGCCTTCCACGGCCGGACCATGGGAGCGCTCGCGCTGACCGGTCAGGCGTCGAAGCGGGAGCCGTTCGCGCCGATGCCGCCCGGCGTCGTGCACGTGCCCTACGGTGACGCGGACGCGCTCGAGCGGGTCGTCGACGCCGACACCGCCGCGGTGTTCCTCGAGCCGATGATGGGCGAGAGCGGCGTGGTCGTCCCGCCGTTCGACTACCTGGCGCGGGCGCGGGAAATCACCTCGCGGGCGGGCGCTTTGCTGATCCTCGACGAGGTGCAGACCGGAATCGGCCGCACCGGAACGTTTTTCGCGCATCAGGCGGCGGGCATCGTGCCCGATGCGATCACCCTGGCCAAGGGCCTCGGCGGTGGCCTGCCGATCGGCGCCGTACTGGCGCAGGGCCGGGCCGCCGAACTGCTCACCCCCGGCCTGCACGGGACGACCTTCGGTGGCAACCCCGTGTGCGCCGCGGCGGCGCTGGCGGTGCTGCGCACGATCGACTCCGAAGGCCTTCTCTCCCATGTGGAATGGGTCGGCAAGAAGCTCACTGACGGTATCGCGCTGCTCGAGCACCCCGAGATCGATCATGTGCGTGGCGCGGGTCTGCTCATCGGCATCGTGTTGAAGAACGACATCTCGGCCTATGTGGACGAGCGGGCGCGGGAGGCGGGCTACCTGATCAACCCCGCCAAGCCCAACGTGATCCGGTTGGCTCCGCCCCTGGTGCTCACCGAAACCCAGGCCGACAACTTCGTCGCCGACCTGCCCGAGATTCTCGACAAGGCCGCCGCCGATGCCAACGAACGAGCCGAGCAGCACCGCAGCCCGGATGCGAAGGGAGCGAGTAAGTGACCCTGCGCCACTTTCTGCGCGACGACGACGTGACCCAGGCCGAACAGGCCGAAATCCTCGCCATCGCCGCGGAGTTGAAGAAAGACCCGTTCGCGCACCGGCCGCTCGACGGCCCGCGCGGCGTCGGGGTGATCTTCGAGAAGAACTCCACCCGCACCAGGTTCTCGTTCGAGCTCGGCATCGCCCAGCTCGGCGGGCACGCGGTCGTCGTCGACGGCCGTGACACCCAGCTGGGCCGCGAGGAAACCCTCGGTGACACCGGCAGTGTCCTGTCGCGCTATGTCGACGCCATCGTGTGGCGGACCTTCGAGCAGTCCCGTCTCGACGAGATGTCTTTCACCGCGACAGTTCCCGTGGTGAACGCGCTGTCCAACGAGTTCCATCCCTGCCAGGTGCTCGCCGATCTGCAGACGATCACCGAACGCAAGGGCGTTCTCGCGGGCCTGAATCTCACCTACTTCGGTGACGGCGCCAACAATATGGCGCATTCGCTGCTGCTCGGCGGCGTGACGGCGGGCATGAACGTGACCGTCGCCGCCCCCGCCGGGTTCGAGCCGCTGCCGTGGATCCTGGACGCCGCCGCCAAGCGGGCCGCCGAGACCGGGGCGACCGTGTCGGTCACCCACGATCCGGTGGCCGGTGCGACGGGCGCCGACGTGCTCGTCACCGACACCTGGACCTCGATGGGCCAGGAGAACGACGGCCTCGATCGCGTCGGCCCGTTCCGGCCGTTCCAGGTCAACGAGGCACTGCTCGCCGCCGCCGATCCGGAAGCCATTGTGATGCACTGTCTTCCGGCGCACCGTGGTGAGGAGATTACCGACGAGGTGCTCGACGGCCCGCACAGCGTGGTCTGGGACGAAGCCGAGAACCGGCTGCACGCCCAGAAGGCGCTGCTGGTCTGGCTGCTCGCGAAAGCCGCCGCGTGAGACCGCGAACCGGGGCCGGCGCGGAGGCCCGGCGATGAGCACGGCACCCGAGAAGGGCTCGCCCGCCATCGCCCGTACCCGCGCCGGCCGCCAATCGCGCATCGTGGAACTGCTGTCCGCGCATTCGGTTCGCAGCCAGACCGAACTCGCGACGTTGCTGGCCGCCGAGGGCATCGAGACCACCCAGGCGACCCTGTCGCGTGACCTCGACGAACTCGGCGCGGTGAAACTGCGTGCCGCCGACGGTGGCGCGGGCGTCTACGTCGTCCCCGAGGACGGCAGCCCCGTCCGCGGCGTCACCGGCGGCACCGGCCGCCTCTCCAAACTCCTCGGCGACCTCTTGGTCTCCACCGACGCCAGCGGCAACCTGGCCGTCCTGCGCACCCCACCCGGCGCCGCCCACTTCCTCGCCAGCGCCCTCGACCGCGCCGCCCTGCCCTACATCGTCGGCACCATCGCCGGCGACGACACCATCGCCGTCATCGCCCGCGAGCCCCTCACCGGCGCCGAACTAGCCGCGGAAATTGAACGCCTAGCCTGATCGCGACAGGGTTTCGCAGCTGGTCCTGATATCCAACGATGGACGCATAAAGTTAAGTAATGATGCTGCTTAGTTAACGTTAACTGCTCAGCCGTAGGTAAGATGGGCTGATGACGAACGATCCGGCCGGGTGGCCTGCCGTTCGATACGAGCAGCACCCGTGGGCGGTGCGTGATACCTACGTGTCGCGCACCCAACTGCGTCGACACGCGGGGCCCTACTCCGCAGCGGTGCTGTCCGGCATCGCCGAGCAATCAGTGGCACTGCCCGTCGGCCTGCTGGCCGAGGCCGACGAGGCCGCGCAGGAACTGGTGCGATTCGACGCGCACTTGTCAGCCGAGCTCGGTACCGACTGCGAACTCGGGCCGATGAGCTCCGTGCTGCTGCGCACCGAGAGCTCCGCGTCGTCGCAGATCGAGAACCTCACCGTGGGCGCCCGGCAGCTCGCGATGGCCGAGCTCGGCGAGCACACCAACAGGAACGCACGCATCGTCACCGCCAATGTGCGCGCCATGGAAGCGGCACTAGACCTCGGCCGGGCAGTCGATGCGGACTCGATCCTGGCGATGCACCGTGCCCTGCTCGGCGAGTCCGATCCCACCCAGGCCGGGCGCTGGCGCGACCAGCAGGTGTGGATCGGCGGTAGCAACATCGGCCCGCACCTGGCTGATTTCGTTCCACCACACCATGATCGAGTCCCCACCGCGATCGCCGACCTGATCCGGTTCGTCAACCGCACCGATGTCCCCGCTTTGGCGCACACCGCGCTCGCCCATGCGCATTTCGAGACGATCCATCCGTTCACCGACGGCAACGGCCGAACCGGCCGAGCTCTCGTCCACGCGATGCTGAGCGGTCGGCAGCTGACCAGGCACATCACCGTGCCCATCTCGGCAGGCCTGCTGGTGAACACCGGGAGCTACTTCGATGCCCTGACCCGGTATCGATCCGGTGACCCCGAACCAATTGTGCGCCAGTTCGTCGACGCGACCTTCTACGCCATCGGCAGCGGCCGCCGACTCGTCGACGAACTCCGTTCCGTCCGTGCCGCGTATCGCGAACAGACCACCGCGCGTGCGGATTCCGCAGCGTGGAAGCTGATCGATCGGCTCATCGCGCAACCGGTGGTGAACAGCACCTACGTCGTGGAGTCCTTCGGGATCAGCGGCGTCGCCGCGCAGCGGGCTATCGATCGCCTGGTGGAATGCGGAGTGCTGCGCGAGGTTTCGCAGCGCGCGCGTAATCGTGTCTGGCAAGCCGACGGAATACTCACCGCCCTTGACGATTTCGCGGCGGGAGTTCGCCGAGTCCGCGGTTGAGAGAATCGTCAGCGCCGAGTTCGAGTCTGAGAATCACGCGGCTGCTCAGCACCACGGATCCCCGGTGGCACAGGCTGGACGACGTAATACCGTTCGTAGGGTTGCAAACCAAGCATTTTTCCATCCGGGTCAAACATTGCAGCGCGGAGGAATCGCCAGGCACCCGGAGTGACAGAAAGCAACCGATTCTCCCGGGGCGCCCAACTGGCTGATTCACTGGCGGAGAAGGACAGTGAATGGACCAAGAGTGCACCTCGAACGTCCCAGATGCAGGTCGTTCCGTCATCGCTACCCGTGAGGATCCGGGTGTTGTCGGGTGACCAAGCGACCGAGTTCACCCAGCCTGTGTGGCCGGTAAGCGTGAGAATCGCCTCTCCGGTCAGGGCATCCCAGATCTGGGCAAAATTGTCGAGGCCGGCGGTGAGAATACGAGTGCCATCCGGTGACCACGCGACCGAGTACACAGAGCTGTCATCGCTGTCGAGGGTGAGCAGCAGTTCGCCGGTTTCGGCGTCACGGATCTGGTTGTTGTCAAAGGTTCCAACAAATACGCGAGTGTTGTCGGGCGACCATGCCACCGACGTCACCGGATTGACGTTGTCGGTGAAAGCGAGGAGTGTTTCGCCGGTGTCGGCGTTCCATATTCGAGCTGTGGTGTCGACGCTTCCCGTGATGGTGCGGGTTCCGTCCCGCGACCACGCTACCGAGTTCACTGGGTTCGCATGGTCGGTCAGTGTCAGGACCATTTCGCCGGTGTCTGCGTTCCATATTCGAGCTGTGTGGTCCTCGCTGCCGGTTAGAACGCGGGTGTTGTCGGGTGACCAGGCAATCGCGTTCACCCATCCGGTGTGGCCCAAGAGGTCGAGTTGGTGGTCGCCATTGCTGGCATCCCATATCCGGGCAGGATTGTCGTAGGTTCCGGTGACGACGCGGGTACCGTCAGATGACCAGGCCAGGGTCGTCGCTGAATTCGTGAGGGTGAGGAGTGTTTCGCCGGTGTCGGCGTCGCAGATTCGAGAATAGCCGAAGCTGCCTGTCAGAGTGCGCGTATTATCCGGCGCCCAAGCCACCGCGTTTGCCCAACTGGTGTGCCGCGTGAGGATGAAGAGTACTTCGCCCGTGTCGCCGTCGCAGATTCGACAGTCGCCTATGCCTCCGATCAGTATACGAGTACTCGCCCAGGCCACTGCCTTCGCTTGTCCCGGGCTTTCGGTGAGAGTGAGGAGTGTTTCGCCGGTGATGACACTCGAAATCAACGTGGTCCCGTCCTCGCAGCCTGCCAGGACACGGGTGCCGTCGGGTGACCACGCCACGGAGTTCACCGGGCTGTGGTAGTCGGTGAGTGTGAGGAGTGTTTCGCCGGTGTCGGCGTTCCATATTCGAGCCGTGAGGTCCCTGCTGCCGGTGAGGACGCGGGTGCCGTCGGGTGACCATGCCGCCGACGTCACTGCGTCTGCATGGCCGATGAGGGTGAGCAAAACTCTTCCGGTATGGGCGTCCCATATTCGGGCAGAACGGTCGACGAAACCGGTGATGATGCGGGTGTTGTCGGGTGCCCAAGCCGCCGCGATCATCCGATCAACGACGAGGTCGGTAGGAGTGACCAGTGTTGCGCCCGTGATGGCGTCATAGATCCGAAAACTGTCACTGCTGACAAGAACACGGGTGTTGTCGGGTGACCATGCCACCGCCATGACAGCACTGGTGTGGTCGGTGAGAGTGAGGAGTGTTTCGCCGGTATCGGCGTTCCATATTCGAGCTGTCTGGTCATTGCTGCCGGTGATGAGGCGGGTGTTGTCGGGTGACCAAGCCGCCGAGTTCACCGCATCTGTGTGATCGGCGAGGGTGAGGAGAGATTCGCCCGTGTTGGCGTCCCATATTCGAGCGTTGTCGCTGCCTCCTGTGACTACCCGGGTGTTGTCGGGTGACCAGGCGGCCGCCGACACTATGCTTGTGTGACCGCCGAGTCCCGTCAGTGCAGTTCTGAACGCCCTCGGCGGGGCAGGGAGATCGGAGCCGCTGTTGACGTGTCGCAGGCCGGTGACGTCGGCGCCATCGAGCCGCGCAGAAGAGAGCTCGCATTCGTGTACGAAGGCGTGGGCCAAGTATGCGTCCGAGCAGTCGGCCCCGGTCAGTGTGCAGTGGTGCAAGACTGCTCGCTCCCACCGGGTTGACGATAGGTCTGCTCCGCTGAGATCTACGAAATCGAGGGTGGCATCGCTGAGGTTCGCCCACCTTAATCGCGCGCCCGACATATCCAGCAGTGCAGTCGGGGATCCGGACAACTGAATACCGCGTAGGTTCGCTCGGGTGAGATCGATTCCAGTCAAGATGGGACCGCTCCACCCGCATTCGGTTGCGTACATTGCGTATTGGATGAGCATCTCGCTGGTGATCGGGCGATATGTGTGCCGCCAGCTTCCCAGTGTCGATATCAGTTCCTGTTGGCGTCGGTGACCGTGCAACAGCTGTCCGAGGAAGTCCAATGTTTCAGGGCTCGGAAAGATCGCCCAGTCCTCGGGCCGGTTGTCTTCGATCGCGGCCAGCAGGTACTGCGCGACGAAGAACTCCTGGAACGAGGTATGGGCGAACCGGAATCCCTCGGTGCTCGAGCCGTCGTCGGAGTCCTGGCGCACCAGGAAAGTAGCGGTGCGGAGGTCCTCTTCGAGCAGCTCTGCCTGGACCCCCTTGTATCGCCGCATCGCCGGATCGTCCTGGACTTGCTCATGAAGCCATACCTCGATCCTGGTCAGATCGACGGTTCGCTCATTGCGCTTCCACATCCAGGCGGCCAGCCGTGCAGTGAGAGTGAGCTTGTCCTGGGCGCGAAATTGTTCCTTGCCCTTATCGCGCTCGAGCCAATCGGTGACAACGCGGAGATAGATGTCGGCTGCATGGACCGGAAGACCCTGCGCGCGACGCTGTTCGATGAAGGAAACCTGTTGCGCGACCAGCTTGAGGGTGACCGGCCTGCTGGTCAGGTCGCTGAGATCATGCAGGCTCGCCAGCATCTCGAAGACCTGGCCGGAGTCGTGATCGGGCACGGCTCGCGACAAATAGTGCAGGATCTGGTCGTCGGTGAACGGGAGGAGCAGGAGGGCCTCGAAGTCCTCGGCGTCGGCTACATCGCGATGCTGGCCGGTGAACTGACCGTACTGTTCGGCGACGGTACGGAAGTAGTGGGTACGGCACGACAGCAATACCTTGGTGTCTCGCCCGGCCACGGAATGGCCGGCGCGGGAAGGGCGCAGGCTCAGCAGCTCCTTGGTGAAGATGGTGCCGTCGGAGCTGTTGAGGTGGACCAGCGCCTCGTCTAGACCATCCACAATGAACAAGGTCGGGCGGGTTTCGGCGCGATCGAGCAATGCTCGAGCCGTGGGCCGACCAGATTCTCCTGGGCTCCAACCACGTTGGACGCACTCGTCGAGAATCTCGGTCAGGGTCGGCACTGCTCGGCTGCGCAACCCACTGAGGTTCCTCAGGTCGAAGTACAGCGGTTCAGGCAGGTTGGTCTCGCCGTTTCGCCGTCGGCGTTGCAGCTCGCGCATCAGCGCTTGGCAGGTGATGGTTTTGCCGACGCCGTATTCGCCGAGCACGGCGGCGAGGGGAGCGGACGCGCTACCTGCCCAATGGACAAGATGGTCGACGGCATTGACCCGGGATCCGCTGCTCGGCGTCGACAGGTCCGGGGTTCGAGACAGCTTGCCCGAGTGGCCGAAAGTATGTGTCAGGTAGGGCCTTGCGGCATCCAGGTCGCTGGTCCTGGCGCGCTCGCCTGGTTCGTCCTCGACCGGGGCCGCGCACTCCGCCGGCGCAGCAGTCCGTGCATCGTCGGTATCGCTTTGGCGTTCGAGAAGTTCGCGAATATTGTTGCGCAACTGCTGGACCCACAGGTTCCGCTTGTTGCCGCGAACACTGTCGAACGCGCGCTGTTCGGGCCGGAATATCTGCAAACCATCGAGGCCCTTCCGGTCCACCTTGGTCAAGTCCAGGGATTCCAGCAGCACCGGGATCGCGGCATTTCGCTTGACGAAGTTCGGAAGTTCGTATTGGTGGATGTAGCTGCTGGCGAGGAAGTGCCTGCTTACCGCGAAGATTCCGAGATCGCCTGCCTCGATCGCGTCGGTGGTGCGCTTGTGCCACTCATCACCGGGTAGGAGACTCTGTTTGAAGTCCCAGAATTCGAAGTGGTATTTGTTGTCGATCGCCGCGTGTTCGCCCAGCAGTTTCCATAATTCGGCCGCCGCCCTGGCATCATCGGCGCTGTAGCTGAGGAAGATTCGGACGACCGGCTTGCCGTCCCGCCGGACGGTGGCGGACTGACGTTCGACGAATTTCTCACCGACTGTGCCCAATTCGACAAGTCGAGCCTCGGAAGCGGCGACATGCTCGGCTGTGAAACTCACGCGCCGGCCGTCTGGGCCGTGGTCGGGTGTGATCACCAGTTCGAGGTCTGCGACACAGTCGCGGACCGCATCGACTACCAGATGCAGCGTCGCGGTTTTCGCTTCGCCTCCCTGGTACCACCGGGGTGGATCACGTCGAGTGCCTCGGCAACACCGACCTCGTCGCGCTCGCCCATGTGCTCGCCGAGTCGCACAGCGCGGCGTAGGTTGTCGTCGGCTTCCCATCCGCCGAGTTCACGCAGCCGAGTGGTAGCGATAGTCGGTTCGATGCGCATCGCCGCTGCCCTGTCTGATCGGTCCCGAAGGTGTCGTAACAAAGTACATCGTGTCAATGCATGCAGAAGTTGCGGTCATGCAGCAAAGAGGTTGTCCAGCAACTCTATTCGCCTGCTCAGGGCTTAAACAATCCGCTTGGTCGGTATGAAGGAAGGTGATCGCGATGCGTGGCCGGTACGGCATAGTCCGTCCCATCAGCTTGCAAACGTGGAACCGTTCCTTCTTCGTTCGCACACCGATTTCCACCGCGGATGTCCGACAGCGGCTTTGGAGCACGTTCTTCCTGCTGGGCCTTGGGTCAAGGCGGAGTGGGCCGCGATCGGTGGAGGCCGCGCCGATGACGCACGTGGAACGTAGCGTGCCGGTGATATTCGCGCTGGCGTACGTGCTCCTGCTGATCGGGTGACGGCGCCAATCGCTATTCCCTGGTAGCGCCAGGGGGCCAGATGATGTCGACGGGGATGTCGAGGGTGCGGGCGAGGGCGACGACGGTGGCGGTGCCGCCGCGGGCGCCGTGGTCGCCGTCCCAGACTGCGATCAGGCGGTCGCAGTCTTCGAGGAGGACGCGGTTGGCTGCTTCGTAAGCCACTCGGCCCGCGTCGTCGAAGTCCATCACGCGCACCGTGTCGGCCTGGGCGTGGAGTTCGTCGAAGCGGGGGAGGTCGTCGGGCTTCACCTGGGCTGTTCGATAGTTTCGGGAGGGCAGCACTACCTCCAGGCGGCCGCCGAGGTGCAGTACCGCCTCCGCGAAGACCGAGTCCGCGCCGCGGGCGAGGCAGGTGATGCCGACCAGGTCGGGGATATCGGCGAGGAGGGCCGACAGGGCGTCCCGGACCAGGGGTTCGGTGGCGGCGCTGATGTTCATGTGTCCGGTGACGCTGATCCGCATTCGCCCATCATGCCGGGTGCCCGACGGTTGGTGTCGGAGCGCTGGTCCGTGGATCGGCCAGCACGTGACAAAACGGCCGTCCCGACATGCCAGAGCAGCAGATAGATCGTCCAGGCGCAGCCCAGGCCCTGGGCTGCACCCACGATCGTGTGTCGGATGAGGTCGTAGGTGCTGGTTCGGGCGACCGGGTCGTCGACGGCCGAGGCGGCAGCGGCTACCGGTGCGAGGAGAAGAACGGTGAGGACCGCGCGGCGCCACGGGGCGGGCATGGTGGGTGGGTGCCGGCGAGTACGGCGAACGAGGAGGCAGGCAAGCACTGCCGTGCCGACCAGCGACGAGGCGTAGCCGAGCACGTTGTAAGCCTTGTGTGGTTCGAGAACCGGAGCGCGCAACAGATCCCAGTGCTGGACCGCGAAACCTGCTGTCTGGGTGAAGGAATCCCACACGATATGGGTCATCGCGCCGAGAACGAGAGCGATGATCGTCGACGATGCTCGACCCCAGGTGCCGGAATGAACCGGTGCGGGCAGTACTGCTCGGCAGGGGAGAAGGGCGGCAGCAGGCCCGGCGGAGAGCCGGAAGGCCGACAGCAGCGCCAGCCCGATCACCAGATCCCAGCCGAGCACGCCGAGCGGCGAGTGGGTCATGCTGCCGCTGACCGGAATCGGCAGATAGTAGACGACATCCGGGGCCACCGATCCGGCGATCAACGCCGGCAATGGAAGGAATCGGCGAAACGGCAGCACAACCAGCGGATGGGCGAGCGTGAACGGCACCGGCTCACCGTATTCGGCGAATGCGGAGATGCTGTGGCGCACGTGCGGAGAGTTTGTCGCGCCGCGCGACGATGCCGGGTGAGGTGGCCGAATTCAGTTCGGCGACAACCGCCGCCAGGTCCAGTCGACGCGGATGTCGAGCGGTGAGTCGGGGGTGACCATCCTGGGGTCGGTGTTCACGCCGTCGGGCGGGCCGGATTGGGCCTCCACCGACAGCGATTCCTCCGGCAGGGTCCAGACGACCACGTCGGGAACCCGGCTGGTGATCGTGAATTCGAGGAAGCCGGGCCAGGTCAGGCGAACGAGGACACCGTCGGGCATGCCGAAACAGTCGTCCCACGGTGGCGGGGTCGGCGGGATGCGGCGGCCGGTGGGCAGGTAGTCCGCGCCGCGCTCGTACTGCCAGTCCGGCCGGAATTCGAGCGCGAGCGGTCCGGTGGCAGGCGGCACCTCGCGCAGGAACCACGGATGCCAGCCGCCCTGTGCGGGGAAGGGCTCGTGGTCGGTGGCGATGTGCAGCGACAGCGTGAGACCGGTGTCGGTGAGGGCGAACGTCTGGGTGACGGTGCCCGCGAACGGCCATGGGTCGGTCAGCCGGTGCCGCAGCGTCGCCTCGGTAGCCGAAGCGGTGACGACCTCCCACGCGCCGTCGCGGGCGGTGCCGTGGATGCTGTGCGGCGGATGGTTGATCGGCATCCGGTAGGTCTGGTCACCGACGGTGAAGGCGCCGTACCCCAGCCTGCCCGCCCATGGCGCCATGACGAAACAGCCGGTCCCCGGGTCCTGCCGCAGCAGTTCGGTGCCGTCGACGGTGAGACTGTGCAGCGCGCCGCCGTCCCCTGGTGCGATGACGAGTCCTGCCTTGCCTGCGTCGAGCTGCACGTCGTCGTCGGCCATGCCGGGGAGACTAGCGGCACGCTCAGGTCGGTGGCGGGAGCCCACGCCGGGTCAGTTGAACGGGTACTGACCGCCGCCGGCGCCGCCGCCCGGATTGTTCGGAGTCGCGATGTCGATGATGTCCTGCACCAGTTCGACGACGGCACGGCCGACATCGAGCACGCCGTTGCCGAGGGTGGAGAATTCCTGCGCGATGTAGTGGAGCATCTTGTTCGTCCTCACTTGTGGCGAGCCGAATAGTGCTCTCCCAGAGTGCCACACGTGGACGCGACGGTGTCGGGTGTCGAGCGATCCGAGGTGGCGCCGAAAAGTTCTTGCACCGGGCTACGCGCAGTTCGGGCCGTATATTCCCGGTGTGCCACAAACTTTCGATCCGGACCGCTTCGAGCCGATACCCGACCCAAGAAGTTCCGATGAGGTGTGGCCGGAGATGGCATGGCCCGTGCCCGCCGATGCGGTGCTCGCCGGTGACATCGTGCAGTTGACCGTCACGAATCCCGAAGCCGATGCCGGCGAGCTCTTCGCAGCGCTGGACCACGATGTGGCGTGGGCGCATGTTCCAGGGCGGCCGCGCGATCCCCGCCACTTCGAGGACATCCTGCGTGACCTGGGCGCATCGGGTGAGTGGCAGCTGTGGACGGTGCGTGCTTGCCGGGCGATCGGTGACCGGCCGGCCGGAGCGGTCATCGGCGTGACCGCCTACCTGGACGTCCATCAGCGCGATGCCTGGCTCGAGATCGGCTTCACCGTCTACACGCCGTCTGTCTGGGGCACCGCGGTCAATCCGGAAACCAAACTGCTGCTGCTGGCGTATGCCTTCGATACTCTCGGCGTCGGCAGGGTGCAGCTGAAAACCGATGTGCGCAACCAGCGTTCGCAGCAGGCGATCGCACGGCTCGGCGCCCGCTACGAGGGCACCCTCCGCCGACATTTTCGCCGCAGCGACGGCACCGTGCGTGACAGCGTGCTGTTCTCGATCACCAGCGAGGACTGGCCCCGGGTGCGGGCGTCGCTCGACAGCCGCCTGCAATCGACCCGGTGATCAGGAAGCGAGGAAGTTCAGGATCGCCAGCGCCAGGGGTGCGGAGAGATCGAAGAGGACCCGCCCGATGGCAAGGCCGGCGGTGGCGCCGGATTCGTAGTGGTCGGACAGAAATTGCAGGATCGCGTCCTCCATGATGTGCTCCCTGTGCTGGTACGGACTCGGCGGGTCAGGCGAAGTAGCCCTGGAGGATCGGCGTACCGAGATCGATGACCAGCTTGGCGACCGTCAACCCGAAATTGCCGAGTCCGATGACAACGGCCCCGATCAGGTCATAGTTCGCCTCGGCGAAATCACGTAGCTGCTGCATGTTCACTCCTCGACCCCGACCGATGGCTGGTTGTGTGACCAGCGTCTCACAGAAGGTGCTTGCTGCCAAGTTGCTGCTGCAATGTATCCGCAGGTGGCGGGCGATTTCAGTGGGGATGCCCGGCGCGATTCGAGGCGGCGCTACCCCCGGGTATGAATGAGATTGCATTATCGTGCATAATCATTTGCAGCAGCGGCGCGAGCCGAACCGGCGGCCGGAGCATTCATACTGCTCGAGGCAGCCCGTGCAGATGACGTACACACTTCGAGGAGCACAACAGACATGTCCGATCGCGTCGTACTCGCCTACTCCGGTGGGCTTGACACCTCCGTCGCCATCAGCTGGATCGCGAAGGAGACCGGTTCCGAGGTGGTGGCCGTGGCCATCGATCTGGGCCAGGGTGGCGAGGACATGAACGTAGTGCGCCAGCGCGCACTGGACTGCGGCGCCGTGGAGGCCATCGTGGTCGACGCGCGCGACGAGTTCGCCGACGAGTACTGCCTGCCCACCATCCAGGCCAACGCCATGTACATGGGGCAGTACCCGCTGGTCTCGGCCATCAGCCGCCCGCTGATCGTCAAGCACCTGGTCGAGGCCGCGAAGTTCCACAACGCGACCACCGTCTCGCACGGTTGCACCGGCAAGGGCAACGACCAGGTCCGCTTCGAGGTCGGCATCGGCGCCCTGGCGCCCGACCTGGAGGTCATCGCCCCGGTCCGCGACTACGCCTGGACCCGCGAGAAGGCCATCGCCTTCGCCGAGCAGAACAACCTGCCCATCAACGTCACCAAGAAGTCGCCGTTCTCCATCGACCAGAACGTGTGGGGCCGCGCCGTCGAGACCGGCTTCCTCGAGGACCTGTGGAACGCGCCGACCAAGGACGTCTACGACTACACCGCCGACCCGACGGTGAACTTCGAGGCGCCCGACGAGGTCATCATCACCTTCGACAAGGGTGTGCCGGTCGCCATCGACGGCCGTCCCGTCACCGTGCTGCAGGCCATCGAGGAGATGAACACCCGCGCCGGTCGCCAGGGCGTCGGCCGCCTCGACATGGTCGAGGACCGGCTCGTCGGCATCAAGAGCCGCGAGATCTACGAGGCGCCGGGCGCCATCGCGCTGATCACCGCGCACCAGGCGCTGGAGAACGTCACCATCGAGCGCGAGCTGGGCCGCTACAAGCGCCAGGTCGAGCAGCGCTGGGGCGAGCTGGCCTACGACGGCCTGTGGTTCTCCCCGCTCAAGCGCGCCCTGGACGCCTTCGTGCAGGACACCCAGCAGCATGTCACCGGCGACATCCGGATGGTGCTGCACGGCGGTTCGGCCGTCGTCAACGGACGCCGCTCCGAGCAGTCGCTCTACGACTTCAACCTGGCCACCTACGACGAGGGCGACACCTTCGACCAGTCGCTGGCCAAGGGCTTCGTGCAGATCCACGGCCTGTCCTCCAAGGTCGCCGCCCGCCGCGACCTCAACCAGAAGTAAAAGTAGGAAGTAGCAAGGCTCCCCCGCCTCCCCGTGACTTTGCCGGTCGTGGGGAGGCGGCCGCTCTTCCTATCGGGCTCACCTGAAGCGCCGCGCCTGTTCGGGCGTACCCGGTGAGTTACCCATGTTCTCGCTAGATCAGGCGGCAACCGTAGGCTCGATGCGGTTGCCCTTCTGTGCGCGGCAGCCGTTCTGCGCCGTAACCGCCGACACCCAGGAGAGGGCACACGATGACCCACAGTGGAACCAACAAAGGTGCGCTCTGGGGTGGGCGATTCGCGTCCGGCCCGGCCGAGGCGATGGCGGCGCTGAGCAAGTCGACCCATTTCGACTGGGCGCTGGCTCCCTATGACATCCGCGCCTCCAAGGCGCACGCCCGGGTGCTGCACAAGGCAGGTCTGCTCTCCGACGACGACCTGACCGGCATGCTGACCGGCCTGGACGCGCTCGCCGCCGACGTCGCCTCGGGCGCCTATGGTCCCGCCGACTCCGACGAGGACGTGCACGGTGCGCTCGAGCGTGGCCTGATCGAGCGGGTCGGCACCGAGCTCGGTGGTCGGCTGCGGGCAGGCCGTTCGCGCAACGACCAGGTGGCCACCCTGTTCCGGATGTGGCTGCGTGACGGTGTGCGCCGGGTCGCCGCCGGTGTGCTCGACGTGGTCGACGCGCTCGTCGCCCAGGCCGCCGCCCACCCGGACGCGGTGATGCCGGGCAAGACCCACCTGCAGGCCGCGCAGCCGGTGCTGCTCTCGCATCACCTTCTCGCCCACGCGCATCCGCTCCTGCGCGACCTGGAACGCCTGCGCGATTTCGACAAGCGCGCCGCCATCTCGCCGTACGGTTCGGGCGCACTGGCCGGTTCCTCGCTGGGCCTCGATCCCGAGCAGATCGCCACCGAGCTGAATTTCGCTGCGTCGGCGGCCAATTCGATCGACGCCACCTCCTCGCGCGATTTCGCCGCCGAGGCCGCCTTCGTGCTCGCCATGATCGGCGTCGACCTGAGCCGGATGGCCGAAGAAGTCATCATCTGGAGTACACCGGAATTCGGCTACGTCACCCTGGCCGACGCGTGGTCGACCGGGTCGTCGATCATGCCGCAGAAGAAGAACCCGGACGTCTCCGAGCTGACCCGCGGCAAGGCGGGCCGCCTGATCGGCAACCTGACCGGTCTGCTGGCCACGTTGAAGGCGCAGCCGCTGGCCTACAACCGGGACCTGCAGGAGGACAAGGAACCCCTGTTCGACTCGGTCGCCCAGCTCGAACTGCTGCTGCCCGCGATCGCGGGCCTGGTCGGCACCCTCACCTTCCACACCGACCGGATGGCCGAGCTGGCTCCCGCCGGATTCACTCTCGCCACCGACATCGCGGAATGGATGGTGCGCCAAGGCGTTCCGTTCCGTGTCGCCCACGAGGCTGCCGGTGCGTGCGTGCGGGCCGCCGAGGCACGTGGTGTCGGCCTCGATGAGCTGACCGACGAGGAGTTCGCCGCCGTCGACCCGTCCCTGACCGCGGGCGTCCGCGACGTCCTCACCGTGCAGGGCTCGATCGCCTCCCGCAATGCCCGCGGCGGCACGGCAGGCGTCCGCGTCGCCGAGCAGCTCGACGAGGTCCGCAAGAACGCCGAAGACGCCCGCGCCTGGCTGCGCTGACTACTGGGCGGCTGGTTGGCTAGTCTGCGGCCATGACCCTGCTCTTCCTGGCGCTGGCCATCGCCACCGAGGTAACGGCGACGGTGTCGCTGAAACTGTCGGAAGGCTTCACGAAACTGGTGCCCTCGATCGTCGTCGTGATCGGCTATGGTGCCGCGTTCTTCTTCCTGTCCCAGGCGTTGAAGCGGGGGATGTCGATCGGGGTCGCCTATGGCATCTGGTCGGCGGTAGGGGTCGCCGCGATCGCGGCGATCGGTGTGCTGTTCCTCGGGGAGCGGCTCACCCTGATCCAGGTCGGGGGAATCGGGCTGGTGATCCTCGGGGTGCTCGCTCTGGAACTCGGTGGCGCGCACTGATTCTGGAGTCGTGCGCTGTCTCGGGAAGGCGGCGCTGCGGCCCCCTCGGGTCGCCGAGGCAACCGGCGGCTATAGCTCCGCGTGGACTCGGAATCCGGCGTCGCGGAGCGCGTCCAGGACGTCGTCGCGGTGGGCCGGGCCGCGTGTTTCGACGGTGAGCGAGACCTCGACCTCGTCGACAGCCAGCCACATGCCGGTGCGGGAGTGGACGATGTCGACCACGCTCGCGCCCGCGCGGCCGACGACGCCGAGCAGTGCGGACAGTGCGCCGGGGCGGTCGGCGATGGTGACCCGCATGGCCAGATAGCGGCCCGCCGCGCTGAGACCGTGGCCGATCACTCGCGTGAGCAGCAGCGGGTCGATATTTCCGCCGGACAAGATGGTGACGACCGGGCCGGGCAGGTCGCCGAGGTTGGTGGCCAGCAGCGCGGCGACACCCGCCGCACCCGCGGGTTCGACGATGAGTTTGGCCCGTTCGAGACACAGCAGCAGCGCCTTCGACAGGGAGTCCTCGTCGACGGTGACGATCTCGGACACCAGCTCGGCGACGTGGGCGAACGGCACCGCACCCGGTTGCCCGACCGCGATACCGTCGGCCATCGTCGACATGCGCGGCACCCGAATCGGCTTGCCCGCCGCGAGCGAATCCGGCCACGCGGCCGCCTCGGCCGCCTGCACACCGATCACCCGAACCCGCGGCGCCACCGCGTGCAATGCCACCGCGACACCCGCGAGCAGTCCACCACCACCGGTCGGCACGACGACCGTGCCCACATCGGGAACCTGCTCGAGGATTTCCAGGGCGACCGTCGCCTGTCCGGCGACGATATCGGGATGATCGAACGGGTGGATCAGCGTCGCCCCGGTGCGCTCGGCGAATTCCTGTGCGGCGAGCAGGGATTCGTCGATGGAGTCGCCCGCCAGATGCACCTCGGCGCCATAGGCGCGCGTCGCGACGAGCTTCGGCAGCGACACTCCGACCGGCATGAACACCGTCGAAGTGATCCCGAGCTCCGCCGCCGACCATGCCACGCCCTGCGCGTGATTGCCCGCGCTGGCCGCCACCACACCGCGCGCCCGCTCGGCCGCGGGCAGGTTCGCGATCCGGTTGTAGGCGCCGCGCGGCTTGAACGACCCGGTGCGCTGCAGGTTCTCGCATTTGAGCAGCACCTGCACACCGACCCGCTCCGACAACACCCGCGACCACACAGTCGGCGTACGCCGAATCACGGGTGCGAGCAGCCGCGCGGCCGCCTCGATCCGCTCGAGCCCGACGATCTCCATGGGCCGAACGTACCGCCCTGAGTGTCGCCGGCGAGGTCAGAAGGAGTTGATAGCTTCCTGCTCGATGTCGTAGGTTTCGAACACCGTGATGAGTTGGGTGATCATGAGGATATCCCGAACACGGTCGGGCAAGCTGACCAGTTTGAGTGTCCCGCCGTTGTTGGTGACGGTCGTGTAGCTCGCTACCAATTCGCCGAGTCCAGAGGAATCGATGCGACGCACAGCTGCGAGGTTCAGCAGGATCTGGTTCTTCCCGGTGTCGATCAGATGCCGGATCTTCTCCCTGAGCTGAACGTCGCCCACACCGATGTCGAGATTCCCGGTCAGATCCAGGATGGTGACGCCGTTGACGCTACGCTCTTTGATCTCCATGGAACCCTCCTCTTTGTGGTGGTACTCCCTCCGCGACGGAGCGGGGGAGCTTGGTACGCAGGGTGAGTGTGAACCGCCCGTTCGGACCGTGGGCGGCCTCGAGGGAATCGACGACTGCGCGCATGAGAAGCACACCCCGCCCCGACGCGCGGAGCACGCTGTCGGGGAGGCGCGGATCGGGCACGGTATCAGGGTCGAATCCCGGTCCTTGGTCGCTGATCTCGATCAGTAGTTCGTCGTCCTCGATATCGAGGGTGATCCCGACCGTGGCGTCCGGAATACCGGCGCCACCGTGTTCGATCGCGTTGACCACCGCTTCGTGTACTGCGAGTTCGATCGGCCAGACCGCGGAATCGTCGCCCCACAGGCCGTGCAGGATCGGCGTGAGTTGGGCGTGCGCTCGTTCGATCTGCTCGTGTCGACTACCGATGACGACACACAGCGGCAGTGTGGCGCCGGCATCGACTCGATATGCCGAGCGTGTCACCGGAGATGCCGAGTTGCTCTGTCAGCCGCTGAGCCCTGCTGGTCGTTCGCCATCTGTGCACTCCTCGAGTCGAAGGTGTCAGAGTCGAGAACAATCATCAGAAAGCACGCACAAGGCTACAGCCAAGAACCCGATCACAACAGCCTGGTCAGCCGGTTACGGGTCGTGTCGCGGTGTTTCGAGCGCGGTGGGCGCGGGCGAGTGGAGGTGTGGCGATGCACCGGGTCTCAGCGGTGCCCGTCGGCCTTCGCGATGTTGTGGGCGGTGGTGCCGAGGCGAGTCAGGCGGGCGTCGCCGAGTGGGGTGAGTTTGCCGCCGAGGCGGTTGGTGACGAAGGCGAGGGACAGGCCGGTCTCGGGGTCGGCGAAGGCGCCGGAACCGCCGAGACCGAAGTGGCCGAAGGCCGAAATCGGGTCGGCCTTGGACGGTTTCATCGGAACACCGTGGAAACCGAGGGCCCACGGGATACGGAACGCCAGCACGTAATCCGGGGTGAAGACCTGGCGGGTGGCGACACGGCGGATCGAGCCGGGGTCGAGGATGCGGGTGCCGTCGAGTTCGCCGCCGTTGGCGAGTGCGGCGTAGACGCGGGCCAGGGCGCGGGCCGAGAAGACGCCGTTCACGCCAGGCATCACCGAATCGTGCACGCGCGGGTCGACGATGAGGTCGGCGAAACCGCGGGGCGTGGTTTCCGCGGCGGCGGCGTACCTGGTGCGGGTGAGCAGGTCCGAACCCCGGTCCCACTCCATGCCCGCCGCCCGCAGACGCGGGAAGGTGGTGGCGATGCGATGCCTTTCCTCTTTCGGCACCCGGAACCAGAGTTCTTCGGCGCCAAGGGGTTCGGCGAGTTCGGTGCGGACGACGTCGACGAACTCGCGCCCGGTCACCCGCCGCACCAGCTCGGCGGCCAGATGCCCGTAGCTGATGCCGTGGTAGCCGCTGGTGATCCGGTGCCGGGGGTCGGGGGTGGCCGCGCCCAGCGCGGCGGTGACGGCCTCGTCGTCGAGGAAGCGGTCGACGGGGCCGGGCAGCAGGCCGCGCAGCCGGTGCAGACCGGCGCGATGGGTGAGCACGTCGCGCACCGTGATGTGCGCTTTGCCCGCCGCGGCGAATTCGGGCCAGTATTCGGCCACCGCGGTGTCGTAGTCGAGCTGCCCGCGCTCGGCGAGCTGATGGATCACCGTGGAGGCCACGCCTTTTCCGGTGGAGAAGGCCAGCGCCACCGTGTCCGCGGCCCAGGGCACGCCGGGGCTCGCGTAGCCTGCCCACACATCGACCACCGGCTCACCGTGCAGGTACACGCACAGGGCGCCACCGCCGTGCGACGGCTTGCGGAAGAGGCGATCGAACATCGCGACCAAGCTGACGAAACGGCGATCCACCGACTGCGTTGTCGAAACTCCCATCGTTCGAGCATGCCACCCCGCGCATGGGACCGGTCGGTACGGTGATCGTTTCGCCGGGGGAGGGGAGCGGTCGTGACGCCGCCGTTCGCGCGGAACGGGGAGGGGCGGTTCAGGCGCGGACGGATTGCCCGGTCAGCGCGTTCAGCACGCCGTCGAGGTCGTCGACATCGACGACCAGGCGGGTGAAATCGGGCCCGTCGAGGTCGATACGCACCGCGCTGCCACCGAAAGTGGTGTCCCAGAACTCTTTCCGGCCCTTGCCCCGGTAGACGCCTGCGGCGATCACACCGGGGATGAAGGTGCCGGGCGCGCGCACCCACGGTGGGCGCAGGTCCACCTCGGCGGGGGTGATGCCGGTGATGGCGGCGCGGTCGATCACGACCTGCTGGCGCAGCGCGAGCAGTCGATGTCCGCCGAGTACATGGACCGTCACCGTGTCGTCGTTGATCTCGACCTCGACCATCGCTACCTCACTCACCTGCTGCGGAATCGTTCCCTGTCCAGAATGCGCGTTCGGCCTGGTCGGCGACTGTGGCGAGCCTGTGATTTCACCAAGAACCGTAAACATCGACAGATATAGATATGCGCATTGAAACTGTTTGTACCTCCTGGGATGGATGGGCAATGTGCCGGTCGAAAAACAGCAAGGAGGGAGAGGCTACGCCCGGTGTGCGGTGTGCGCGTGGTCGGCGATGTCTAGCACCTCGGCCAGCCACGGCGTGTACCTGCCGGGGTGGTCGGCCAGCTCGGCCCGCAGGGTGTGCGGGGTGATCCACGCCCACGCACCCACCTCGTCCGGATCGGGTTGCGGCGTCACATCGCCAACCACACCGATCAGGACGTGGTCGTATTCGTGTTCGACCCGGCCCGTCGTCTCGTCGCCTGCGCGGTAACGGAAGGTCCCGACCTCGGCGAGGTCGGCTGCGAGACCGAACTCCTCGCGCAGCCGGATCGCCGCCGCCTCGAGCACCGGCTGACCGGGCGCGGGATGCCCGCAGCAGGTGTTGGCCCACTGCCGCGGGAAGCGGGTCTTCACCGCGGCGCGCTGCTGGATCAGCACGTGCCCGTTCCGGTCGAACAGCAGCACCGAGAAGGCGCGGTGGAGCGTGCCAGGTGGCCGATGGGCATCGGCCACCGAGCACGCTCCGATCGCAACACCGTTGTCGTCGACCACCTCGACGGGCATGGCTTCGCGGTCGGTCGACGGGTCGGCGAGCTGTTCGGTCACCTGGCTACCTTATCGGCGACGATCAGCAGGTACTGGAAGCTCCCCTCGCGATAGGCGGTGAGGAACGGCTGCTCGACGCCGGTGGCGAGCTCGGAATGGGTGCGCAGCTCCCAGTACGGGATGGTGTCGGGCGTGAGGTCGACGACGGTGGTGGGGATCAGTCCGTTGTCGGACAGCGCGCGGAAGTACTCGCTGCGTGGATGGATCATGCAGCCGTAGTGCGCGTCGATCCAGCTGACCGAGGCCGACCGGCCACCGGTGACGTCGTTGGAGCAGCCGGTGATGCACACATACCGGCCACCGGGTTCGAGGAGCCGGGAGAATTCGTCGAACAGGTCGAACAGATCGACGTACATGGTGGTCTCGTTGGTCCAGATGCCGCGCACCGACTCGTCGGCGAAGCCGGTGTCGAGCATGTTGCGGAAGTGGAACCGGACCTGGTCGGTGACACCGCGGGTCTCGGCCTGGTCGTTGGCGAAGCCGACCTGGTACTCGGAGATGGAGACACCGTCGACCTGGCAGCCGAAGCGTTCCGCGGCCATGAAACTGGTGCCGCCGCGCCCCGAGCCGCCGTCGACGAGGCGGTCGGCGGGCTGGATAGGGCCGAGATGGTCGAGCAGGTAGTCGGCCTGGGCTGTCTCGAGCCGGTGCAGTTCGCGGACGAGGCGGTCCTGCCTGGTCTGCTCGGGGCCCTCGATGACCGACCAGTCGGGCGTGCCGATGCCGTAGTGGTGGTGGTAGAGACCGTCGACCTCGCCCAGCTTGGTGTTGACCCGATCGTCGTTGGGGTTGTTGTTCCAGTACGCCGCGACGGAACGCTGGTAGGTGGTGCGCAGCACGGTGCGGTCGGTACGGGGGTTCGCGATGGTCATCGGTCGTCCTCTCCTGGTGCGATGTCGTGGTAGCGGCGGCTGTCGGCGTGCCAGGCGCGATTGCCGCCCATCCAGGCCCACAGGCCGGCCAGGAAGCGGCGCAGCTGGGGTGAGCCCGTTGCGGCGAGCGGGGCCGCTTCCCGTTCGAAGCGGTGCATCAGCTCGTCGTGGATCTGCGCGGTCCGCAGGACCGCGTCGGCGCGGCTGCAGCCCTCCTCGGCGGCGAGGACCGTCGGCAGGTTGAATTCCCTGCCTCCCGAAAGGTCCTCGCGGGCCATCGAATACAGGTCGTTCACCATCTGCGCGGCCAGTGCGGCAGTGGTGACGACCCGCCGGACGGCCGGATCGGTGTACTCCGGAGCACCGAGTTCGTAGCCGCCGACGGCGTCGATCGGCGCCATGCACGGCAGGAAACTGTGCGGCTGACGGTTGGTCAGGTACTCCCAGACCGGTGGCATCCGATCCGCCGCGCGCCAGCCCGCCTCGGCGCCGAGCGCGATGAACCAGCCCGCGATCTCGGTGCGCAGCCTGGCCAGCTGCGCCGGGCTCGCGTACCCCGCCAGGCACGCGAACGACGTGCGGAACGCGCGCAGGATCGGATCGGCCTGCATGGCCTGTTCGAGCCGGGGTGCGTACCGCGCGGGCAGATGAGCCGGATCCATCGCGGCGGCGGCGAGCTCGAGCCGCGGCCCGAGCTCGGCGGCGGCGCTGGACGGTGTTCCGTCGGGTGCGGTGTCGCCAGGGGCGTCCTCCTCGCAGTAGTAGTCGTCGACCGACCATTCGGACACCGCGCAGCGGGCGGCGCCGAGGAGCAGGTCGGGGTCGTCGCAATCGGGATGGGCGAGCATGATCAGCCGGCCGAAGTCGGCCTTGCCCAGCTCGTCGAGACGGCCCTCGTAGAGGCCGATTTCGGCCGCCCAGGCGAGCAGGCCGACATTCACGGCCTCGGCCAGCGCGGGATCGTCGCGTTCGGGTGGTGGACAGTAGAGCGGCGGGATCGCTTGCCGTGCACCGGCTTGCGGGGTGGGTGGGGTGGCGCGCCAGAGCGAGGTCGTGCCGATCCCGGTGGGCCCGAGCAGGTGTCGCGGTTCGGGGGCGGACAGCTTCGGCGGCGAAATCCGGCGGGGGGGTGTGGCTGCCGCCGTACCGAGCCGGGGGAAGAGATCGGCAGGCGCCGTCGCGTCGTGCAGCAGGGCCGCCACCGTCGCGGCGAGCGCGGTGCCCGCGTGCGGGGCCGCTGCCCTGGTGAGGATCGACACGGGCCCGCGCCGATCAGTCGGCCCGGCGCGCGACGAGCACGTCGTCGAGTACGCCGAGCGCGTCGGGGACCAGGACCGCAGCCGAGTAGTAGCAGCTCACCAGGTACGACATGATCGACTGATCGTCGATCTGCTTGAACCGGACATTCAGACTCGGCTCGTACTCGTCGGGAATGCCGGTCTGATGCAATCCGACGACGCCCTGGTCCTTCTCACCGATGCGCATGGCCATGATCGAGGTCGTCTGGGTGCCGTTCACCGGGATCTTGCCGCACGGCAGAATCGGCACCCCGCGCCAGCCGGGAACCCGAGAGCCCTGGAACTCCACCGGATCGGGATACAGTCCGCGGCGCGAACATTCGCGGCCGAACGCGGCGATCGCCTTGGGATGGGCGAGGAAGAACTTGGTGCCGCGGCGCATGCTCAGCAACTCGTCCATGTCGTCGGGGGTCGGTGGGCCCGATTCGGTGGTGATGCGCTGCTTGAGATCGCAGTTGTGCAGCAGGCCGAAATCGGGATTGTTCACCAGGTCGTGCTCGCGCCGCTCGTAGAGCGCTTCGACGGTCAGGCGCAGCTGCTGGTCGATCTGGTTCATCGGGTCGTTGAACAGATCGGCGACGCGAGTGTGAATCCGCAGCACGCTCTGGGCCAGGCTGAGTTCGTATTGGCGAGGGCTGGCGTCGTAGTCGACGAAGGTGCCCTCGAGCAACGGTTCGCCGGAATGGCCGGAGGAGATCTCGATATCGGCCTCGCCCTTGGAATTCTGCGTCCGACGTGGCGTCTGGGCGGCCTCGGTGCGGATCCGGGCCAATGCGGGATTCATGTCGAGGAATTGTTCGAATGCTTGTCGTGGCAGGCAGAGAATGGTCGTCTTGGTCACCGTCTTCACGGTGTCCGGCCAGATCGCCGACGGGTCGGTGAGCATATCCTCGCCGTAATAGTCGCCGCCGGAGAGCATGCCGAGTTTCGTCGCCTCGCCGTATTCACCGGAACCCAGCCGGGCGAGTTTTCCGTGGACGACCAGAATCACCTGGTCCATCGGATTGCCGAATTCGGCGACGACGGCGCCGGGATCGAGATCGTACTGCACGAAAGTATCGGCGAGCGGGCGCAGCAATTCGTCGTCGTCGACAGTGCGCAGGGCGGGCAGTTCGCGCAATTCCTGCGGGATCACCCTGGCGCGCGAGCCGTCGACGACGAACTCGACCTCGCCGTTGCCGACGGTGTGGGTGAGCCGGCGGTTGACGCGATAGATACCACCCGCGACCTGCACCCAAGGCAGCGCGCGCGACAGCCAGCGGGAGCTGATCCCCTGCATCTGCGGCTCGGATTTGGTGGTGTGCGCCAGCTGTTGCGCCGCGCTGGTGCTGAGGCTCTTGCGAACGGAATTGTCTGTGGGCAGCGGCATTTCGATGGTCATGAAGTTCCTCACCTCGAGGCGGATTTCGGCACGGCCGATCAGCCTGTGCGGCGCGACGATGCGCGACAGGCTGGGGGTGGGTAACGATGTGAATCGAATGGTCCTGCGCGGAAGAAGCCGGGCGTGTGAAACGGTGTTACGCGAAATTGGATGCGTGCCAGTGTGTTCCGGACGAGAACGATGGTAGGGCGTCGAGCCGACCGTGTGCGGGCTAATCGGAAAAACATGGCTCTGACCGGGAGATCCGTTGCGCGGGAGGCGATTGCGTGGCGGCGAATGTCCTGGGATGAATCACCGACAGGCGCCGGATCGGCGGATGGTCGTTATCGTCGAATCATGTTCTTCGGCCCCGAGCCCGGCTGGAACGAGACCGTCGCGATGGTGCTCATCGTCGGCGTCGTGGTCTACGGTCTGCTCCTCGGGCTGATCGCGGCGGCCACCCACGAGTCCTACGATGCGGATCTTCCTGATCGCCGCGCTGGATTATCCGTTCCGCGGTGACCTGAGTGAGCAGCGAGCCGTTCGACAGTGTCTACGTCAGCGTGACGGGCCGCTGAACAGCGGGTGTGACCCGAATCGCCGGAACATGCGGCCTGTCACAGGCGACACATAATGGAGGTCCGGTGTGGTTAGCTCATATGAGCACATCGGGGTGTGTGAGGTGTGTCACTTTCAGTAGGGTAGGCCAGGTGGGAACGGTGGATATCAGTCCAAAAGGTGTGGTCGGTTCTATGCAGCGGTTGCTGGCTACCGCGCAGAACGGGCTGGAGGTGATCCGCTTCGGCGGATTGGCGCACGATGTCGAGTCCTCGCCCTTCGAGGTCGTCGAGCGCAGACGCATGTACCGGTTGCGTCACTACTTCCCCGACGATACGTCGGCGGGCCGTCCGGTGGCGTTGCTTGTTCCGCCGTTGATGGTGAACGCCGACATCTGGGACGTGAACGCGGCGGGCGGCGCCGTCGGCATCCTGCACGCGAGCGGAATCGACTGCTGGGTCATCGATTTCGGTTCGCCCGCGACCGAGGAGGGCGGCTGGGAACGTGACCTTGCCGACCATGTGCTTGCGGTGAACTCGGCCATCGACACGGTCTGTGAGGCCACCGGCGCGCAGGTGCACTTGATGGGCTATTCGCAGGGCGGCATGTTCGCCTACCAGACCACCGCCTACCGGTACGGCAAGGGCGTGGCCTCCATCGTCACCTTCGGCAGCCCGGTCGACATCGTCGCGGGCATGCCGTTCGGGCTGCCCTACGGCGTGGTGTCCGAGGTCGCCGATTTCCTGGCCGACCACGTGATGCACCGGCTGCCGATCACCGAATCGATGGTGCGCATCGGCTTCCAGATGCTCGACCCGGTCAAGACCGCCAAGTCGCGGATCGACTTCCTGCTGCAGCTGCACGACCGGGAAGCGCTGCTGCCCAAGGAGCGTCAGCGCCGCTTCCTCAACAACGATGGCTGGGTGGGGTATTCGGGTCCCGCGGTCGCCGATCTGCTCAAGCAGTTCGTCGCGCACAACCGGTTGATGCTGGGCGGCTTCGTGATCCGCGATCACCCGGTCTCGCTCGCCGAGCTGAAGTGCCCGATCCTGGCGTTCGTCGGTGAGGTCGACGACATCGGCCAGCCCGCCGCGGTGCGCGGCATCGTGCGGGCCGCGCCCAATGCCGAGGTGTACGAAGCCAGTTTGGTGGCAGGGCATTTCGGGCTCGTCGCCGGTTCGATCGCGACCAACCACACGTGGCCGATGGTGCGCGAGTGGATCGAGTGGATGGAAGGCAACGGCACCCTGCCCGAGCAGGTCGTCCCGATGCAGGAGCACGTGCCGAGCAACGCGCCCCGCACCGCGGCGACCCGGGTCGTGCACACCGCGGCCACCCTGGCCGAGGCGGGCGCCGGCGTCGGCAAGGCGCTGGAAGGCCTCGCCAGCAATACGATTCGCGGTTCGGTCGAGATGGCGGGGGAGGCGGCGCGCGCCCTGCCGCGGCTGACCCGGCTCGGGATGATCCAGCCGCACACCCGGATCTCACTCGGCAAGCTGCTCAACGAGCACGCCAAGCGGGCGCCGCAGAAGGATCTGTTCCTCTTCGACGACCGGGTGCACACCAATGCCGCGGTCGAGGTCCGCATCGACAATGTCGTGCGCGGGCTGATCTCCGTCGGCATCCGGCCGGCCAACCGGGTCGGCGTGGTCATGGAGACCAGGCCCAGTGCGCTGGCCGTGGTCGCCGCGCTCTCGCGCCTCGGCGCTGTCGCGGTGCTGCTCGCGCCCGGCGCCGAACTGGACCGGGCCATGGAGCTGACCGGCGTGCAGACGCTGATCACCGACCCGGAGAACCTGCGCACCGCCGCTGCGACGGGTGCGCGCGTGCTGGTGCTCGGCGGCGGTGACACCAGGCAGCTGATGGTGCCGACCGGCGATCGGGTGATCGACCTCGAGCAGATCGATCCGTCGCGGGTGCGGGTGCCTGCCTGGTTCCGGCCGAATCCTGGTCTGGCCCGCGAGCTCGCGTTCATCCTCGTCATCGGCACCGGTGACCGCCTCGAGGCCAAGTACATCACCAACCATCGGTGGGCGCTGTCGGCGTTCGGCACCGCCAGCGCGGCCGACCTCGACCGCCGCGACACCGTGTACTGCCTTGCGCCGCTGCATCATTCGTCGGGCCTGCTGGTGAGTCTGGGTGGGGCGATCGCCGGTGGCAGCCGGATCGCGCTGGCCAGGCCGATGGACATGGAGCCGGGCCGCTTCGCCGAGGAAGTGCACCGCTACGGCGTCACCGTCGTCACCTACACCTGGACGATGCTGCGCGACCTGCTCGACGCGCAGGTCTTCCCGGCGGGCCACAACCATCCGATCCGGCTGTTCATCGGCTCCGGCATGCCCGCCGGGCTGTGGCGGCGCACCGTCGAGCAGTTCGCCCCGGCCAGGGTGCTCGAGTTCTACGCCTCGATCGACGGCGACGTGGTGCTGGCCAATGTGCCCGGCGCCAAGATCGGGTCCAAGGGCAGGCCGGTGCCGGGCACCGCGCATGTCGAACTGGTTGCCTACGACCCGGTCACCGAGCAGATCCACGTCGGCGACGACGGCTTCGCGCGGCGCTGCGCCGACAACGAGCCGGGGCTGCTGCTCGGTAAGTCGGTCGACGGCGGTGACCTGTCCGACGGCGGACTGCGCGGGGTCTTCCGGGCCGGCGACGCCTGGTGGCCGACGGAGAACCTGTTCCGGCGCGACAGCGACGGCGACTACTGGCTCGTCGACCGCCGCGACACGGTGATCCGCACCGCCCGCGGTCCGGTGTTCACCCAGCCGATCGTGGACGTGCTCAACGACATCACCCCCGTCGACATGGAGGTCGCGTACGGGCTGAAGACCCCGTCGGGCATCCTGGCCGCCGCCGCGCTGAGCGTGCGCAAGGGCTTCAAGATCGAACCGGGCGATGTCACCGAGGCGATGCGGGCACTTGCCCGCGATCAGCGGCCCGATCTGGTCTACGTCGTCGACGAGATCCCGCGCAGCACCAGCTTCCGGCCCTCCGCCACGGCGGTTCAGGCCGCCGGTCTGCCCAAGGCTGGTCCGAACACCTGGATCTACAACCGGGAGACCGACGTCTACGAGGTGCTCACCGACGCCGCTGCCGCCGGGTTGTTCGGCGGTAACTGACGGGCGAGTGGGGTGGACGGCGGTCGGCCGGCCACCCCACCGGAGCGACAGCTCACCCGTGCGTGGCCTGCCTTGCTCAGCCGGGCCTACACCTGGTATTCGGTGACGGCGTCGATCACGCGGGTCAGCTGCGTCTCGCTCAGCAGCGGCCACAGCGGCAGCCGCACGATCGTCGCGGAGAAATTCGCAGACCGTGTGCACGGCACCGGAGTCCGGCCGTACTTCAGGCCCGCCGGGCTCGAATCCAGCGGAATGTAATGGAACGGCGCCACGATGCCGCGCTCGGCGAGATGACCGATGATGCCGTCACGGCTCTCCTCGGTCGGCATCCGCAGGTAGAACAGGTGCGCGGTGTGGCCGCGATCGGCGGGCACCGTCATCGGGCGCACATCGTTGCGGGCCGCCCAGTCCGGCAGTGCGGCCGCGTAGGTGTCCCACACGCGGTGACGCTGCTGCTGGATGGTGTCGAACTCGGCCAGCTGCGCGTCCAGCACGGCCGCGTTCAGCTCGCTGGGCAGGTAGCTGGAGCCGATGTCCTGCCAGGAGTACTTGTCGACCTGGCCGCGCAGGAAACGGGCGCGGTCGGTGCCCTTCTCCCGCATGATCTCCGCGCGGCCCATCAGGATCTCGTCCGAGAGCAGCAGCGCGCCACCCTCGCCGCAGTGCACGTTCTTGGTGTCGTGGAAGCTCTGCGTGCCCAGGGTGCCGATGGTGCCCAGCTGCCTGCCGCGCCACGTGCCGCCGAGGCCGTGCGCGTTGTCCTCGATGATCGCCACACCGTGCTGGGCGGCCAGCGCGAGCAACGGCTCCATGTCGGCGGCGACACCGCCGTAGTGCATGACGACGATCGCCTTGGTGCGGTCGGTGATCGCGGCGGCCGCGGCCGCCGGATCGATATTGCCGGTGGTCTCGTCGATATCGACGAACACGCAGGTCGAACCGCGCAGCGCCATCGCGGTCGCCGCCGAGGTGAACGCGAAACTCGGAACGATCACCTCGTCCTCGGGGCCCAGCTCGAGCAGCAGCGCGCCCAGCTCCAGCGCGTGCGTGCACGACGTGGTGAGCAGCGTGTGCCCGGCGCCGGTGATGGCCTTGATCTTGGCTGTCGCCGACTTGGTGAACTGACCGTCGCCGTGACTGTGATCGGATTCGAGCACGGTCAGCAGATTGGCGCGTTCAGCGGCGGCGCGGAACGGCCTGCTGAAGATGATCCGGTCGCTCACTCGTGGTGACCCTTCTCCGTCGCGGCTGCCGGTACCGCGGCGTCGACTCGATGGTTCACGGCCGGCGCATGCATCGTATCCGGGCGCGGTGTCGGGGTCTCGACGGTCAGGTACAGCGGCTTGCCGACCAGGATGTGCAGGGCCACACCGAGATATTCCGCGATCAGGCCGAGCGAGAACAGCGTCGCCCCCGAGCACAACAGCAGCACGACGATGATCGATGCCCAGCCCTCGGGATTGTCCTGCGTCAGCGCCTGCACGATGACAACCCCGGCCATGATCACGCCGGCCAGCGCCAGTGTCACCCCGAGCATGCTCACCAGGCGCAGACCGCGAGTGCCGCTGCACAGCACCATCTTCCAGAACAGCGAGAAGAGGCGGCGATAGTTGTAGCCGGACTCCTCGCGGCCCTCGGCGCGCAACACCACCGGCACCTGAACGGCTTTGCCGACCACCCAGGTCAGTGCCACATCCAGGTACACGCCGTTGGCCGCGACCTCGGCCAGCTGACGGCCGATATCACCGCGGATCAGCCGGAAGCTCTCGAACCGTGTCGAATCCGGGAAAGCGAACACCGTCGCCAGCACGATCTTCGAGCCGCGCGAGGTGATGTTGCGCAGGAAACCGTGCGGTCGGGTATTGGTCGGCTTCGAATAGACCAGATCCGCGCGCGAGGCCAGCGCCGCGTCGAGGAAATCGGCGATGAACGCCGGGTCGTGCTGACCGTCCTCGTCCATCGTGACGATCCAGTCGCCCCGCGCCGCCGCCATTCCCGCGATCGTCGCCGCGTCCTGACCGAAGTTGCGGCTCAACCACACCGGGCGAACCTGTGGATAGGCGCCTGCCAGTTCTTGCAGCACCACATCCGAACGGTCGGGGCCGTTGTCGTGCACGAGGATGATCTCCTCGACCGCGAAGCGGGCGCCGCTGGTCGAGGTGGACGGGCCGGTCAGCCGGTCCAGCTCGGCGACCAGCGCCGCGATCGTCTCCTCGCCGCGATACACCGGGACGACCACCGACACCGAATGCACCGGGCGCGATCCGTCGCGGGCGGGCGCACCGGCACGCAGGACTGCGCCGGGTCGGGACGAATGTGCGGAAGGAATCGGCATCGTCGACTTTCGGTGTATGAGGGCGAGCGCGTGGAGAAACCCAACAGTGAGCGCACTTTAACATCGGTATATGGCGGCCCGTGGCGCTGCTCGGGCGCCTGCCGCGGGTCCGCGGCGGATGTGCCCTGCGGCGGTGCCGGTGTGGGCGCTTGCCTGTAGGGTCTGGTCCTCGTGGTGGAAAGTAGAACCCCTCCCCGTCGTGCCGTGTACCTGTGGGGCCTGATCACCTCCCTCGGAGTGATCGCGGGCTATGGCGCGGTTCTGCTCGCCAACGCCAGGCACTTCTACACCGACGACACCGAATCCCAGTACGTCCCGCTGTGGGTGATGCTCGGCAGGCGGCTGCGCGACGGTGATCTGCCGGTCATGGTGCCCGAGCACTGGATGGCCGGAAACTATGCGATCGAAGAAGCGGGACTGCTGAATCCGCCGCAGCTGCTGATCGATCTGATCGCGCCGTCGGTCGGCAATCTCGTGCTGTACGCGACCGTGGTGAAGCTGATCTTCGCGATCATCCTCGGCTTGGGCGTCTACCGGATCTGCCTGGCCTACGGCTCGAAGGTGCAGTGGGCGGCGCTGGCGGGCGTGTCGATCCCGTTCACGGGCTGGCTGCTGTTCTTCGACGAGGCCAGCTGGATGACGGCGTTCACCGGCACCGCGTGGATGGTGCACGCGTGGGCGTCGGGGGTGCGCTACGCGCGCGGTAGCGGCGGGCCGATCCCGGTGTTCGTCTACCTGTATCTGGCGATCTCGGTGCAGTACATCTTCCCCGCGGTCGAGGCCGGTCTGATGATCGGCGCGGTCGCGGTCGGCGAGCTGATCTACCAGAAGACCTGGCGGCCTTCGCTGAAACTGCTGCTGGTCTCGGGTCTGGCCGCGCTGGCCGGGCTGGCGACCTATCTGCCCAGCATGCTGTCGGCCAAGGTGACCTGGCGCGGCACCGCCCAGATCAACAACGACCAGTTCCTCACCGTGCCGTGGTCGGAATCGCTGAACGCGAGCCTGCCATCGACGTTGCCCGCGTTCACCTCGTGGTGGGGCTATGTGCAGCCGCTGCCGGTGGTCTACATCGCCTGGTTCCTGATCCCGGCATTGGCGTTCATCGACTGGGGTAAGGCGCGGGAGGCGTGGCGTGAGCTCAGCGGGATCGCGCTGTTCGCGATCGCCGCGCTCATGTGGACCGCCGGTCCCGGCACGATCGGACCGCTACGCTGGCCTGCCCGTGTGCTGCCGATGGTGGCGCTGGGTCTGCTGCTGCTGGTGTGCGTGCTGCTCGGCCGTTTCGCGACGTTCAAGGACTGGCGTTCGCGTGGCATCGCCGCCGCGGTGCTGATCGGGCTGCTGTGGGTGCGGTCGTTCTCGGCCGATCCGCACAACTGGGTGGTCCACGTAGTGGCCGCGCTGGTCCTCGCCGCGCTCGGCGCCGGGGTGGTGTGGCTCGCGGTGAACAAGGGCATTTCGGCCGCGGTCGCGCTGGCGATCGTAGCGGTGTTCCCGATCGCGTACTTCCAGGTCGACCGCGCGCAACCGACCCCGATGAGCTGGAACCTGCCCAGCGACCGCGGCGCGGCGATGGCCGCGTTCCCCGATTTCGCGGGCACCACGCTGCAGCTGGGTGATCGCGCGCTGATCCAGCCGGGGGAGCGCACGCTCGACGGCGCGTACGGCTCGCTGGTGTTCGGCAACTACGCCAAGGATCTCGAGCTGACCTACGTCAGCGGGTACACCCCGAACGGGCACTTCTGGTTCGGCGACATGCTGTGCATGCGCTGGGACACCAGCGTCTGCCCCGACGCCTATCGGCGCGCGTTCGCGGTGGAACCGTCCACCGGCAAGACGATCGTCGATCTGATGAACGTCGACCGCGTCGTACTCCAGCGCGCGCTCTCCCCGGACGCCCGCAACCAGGAAGCGCCCGCAGGCTGGAAGTGGGTCGACTACCCCGGCCACGAGAAGTACATCGCGGTGCTCGAACGCGAGAACGGCCTGATCTCCACCCGCAACGGCCGCGTCTCGGCGGTCGAGGGCGGCACCGCGGTCTCGGTGTCGGAAACCGACACCACCAGCCGGGTCAGGGTCAGCTCCGAGACCGGCGGCCGCGTGGTGTTCGCGCGTCTCGGCTGGCCGGGCTACCGGGTCAGCATCAACGGCAAGGACGTGCCGTTCACGGTCGTCGCCAAGAGCTTCGTCGCGGTCGACATCCCCGCGGGCACCCGCAACGGCGATCTCGAACTGACCTGGCGTCCGCCGGGCTGGAAGATCGGCGGGGCGGCGATCGTCGCAGGCCTGCTCGGCCTCGCGCTGTTGCAGTGGCTGTACGTGCGCGGGCGCAAGCCCGAGGACGAGCAGACGGCGCCCGCGGCCGAGTCGATCCCCGATGACGCCGAGCTAGCGGACGCGGTGCGATGACCGCCGAAGCGGCGCCCGCCCACGGCGTGCTCGAAACGCCGGGCCCGCTGCTGCGGATCGTCAAACGCCAGGAGCTGGCGTTCGCGATCGTCGGCGGGTTCAACACCCTGCTCGGCATGGCGCTGGTCGTGTTCTGGCTGGGTGTGTTCGGTGACGGCAGGCCCGGTCTGGCTGTGGTCGCGGCCTATGCGGTGAGCACGGTCGGCGCGTTCGTGCTGCACCGCACCCTGGTGTTCCGGGTTCGCGGGCACCTGCTGCGCGACTTCGTCGCCTTCTGCGGCGTGAACGTGGGCGGCCTGGTCCTCAACGTCGTCCTGGTGGAGGTGGCGGTGACCGGGCTGGACTTCCCGGCCGCACCCGCGTCGGTGATCGTGATGGGTCTGGTCGCGGTGCTCAGCTTCTTCGGGCACCGCTACATCTCGTTCCGGCGGGCGCGGTAGGTTAGGGACATGGCGCACGAATCCACCATCGACGCAACCCTGCTCAGCCTGCTGGCCTGCCCCCAGGACAAGGGCCCGCTGCAGCTGGTGCGCACCGAGTCGGACGCGAGCGTGCTCTACAACCCGCGCCTGCGCCGTGCCTACCCGATCGACAACGGCATTCCGGTGCTGCTGATCGACGAGGCCCGCGACGTCACCGACGCCGAGCACGAGTTCTTCACCGCCCAGTCCTGACCGGCGCGGCGAACCTGGGGTCCCCAAACACCCCGCTTCGGAGTTAGGGTTACCTCAGTCGCCGTCCCGTGGCGGTGACGTCGATTTCATCCGGCGAGCGCGAGAAGGTGCCTCCGATGTCCGACGATGTAGCCCTGAGCGGCATTCCGCTGACCATGCTCTGGACCCTGCACAACCGCGGGTCGGAGGTGAAACGCGCCGACGCGGTCCTGACCGATCCCGACTGTGAACGCGTCTACGACACCATCGCCTTCGACTACGAGCGATCCTTCGGCCCACCCGACGGCACCCACGCCGTGCGGTCGGCCCGCTTCGACGAGGCGCTGCGCCCGTGGCTGGCCGACCATCCCGGCGCGACCGTCGTCGAACTCGCCGCCGGGCTGGAAACCCAGTTCCAGCGCTGCGACGACGGCTCGGTGCGCTGGCTGTGCGTCGATGTCCCCGAGGCGATCGAGATCCGCAGCCGATTCCTGCCGCCGTCGCGGCGGTGCCGGTACCTGCCGATCAGCGCGCTCGACCTGACCTGGCTCAACGCCGTCGATCCCACGCACGGCGTATTCGTCACAGCGCAGGGACTTCTCATGTACTTCGAACCCGACGAGGTGCGCCGCCTTGTCACCGTGATCCTCGAACGCTTCCCCGGCGTCGAGCTGATGTTCGACACCATCCCACCGTGGTTCTCCCGCAAGACGATGCGCGGATTCCACAAGACGCCGGACTACACCGCCCCGCGGATGCCGTGGGGCGTCGAGCGGAGCAAGATCGCCGCGCTGCTCCGGTCGTGGAGTCCCGCGGTCGAGGAGGTGATGGTGAGCTCCTACGGACCCGCGCACGGTCCGCTCGCCACGACCCTGTCCCTGTTCGCCGCGCTACCGATCCTGCGTGACATCCCACCCGCGATCGTCCGGGTGCGTTCGCGCTGAATCACGCACCGCCGATATCACCGGTCAGGTAGCGCTGCATCGAGGGGCCGACGGCGGCCACGACCTCGTCGATCGGCATCGACGCCAGCGGTTCGATCCCGACGATCTTGCGGGCGGTCAGCACCCCGACCATCTGCGCGGCCGCCAGCGCAACCCGCGCCCTGCCGTCGTCGGTGGGGGTGGCGATCCGGGCCCGCACCCTTTCCAGCACCACCTGGAGCAGGAACGAGCGGGCCAGATTCACCTCGCCGCCGCCGAATATGCTGCGCACCATCGCGACGATGCCGGGGCCGGCGGGCGAGTCCCACACCCCGACCACCGCGCGCACGATGGTCTGTCCGAGCTCGTCGAGCGGCGCGTGGTCGACCGCGTTCAGCGTCGCCTCCGGATCGACGGGGAACTCCACGGCCGCGGCGAACAACTGCTGTTTGGTGCCGAAGTAGTGGTGCACGAGGGCGGGGTCGACGTCGGCGTCACCGGCGATCGCCCGGATCGAGGTCTTGTCGAAACCGGTGTCGGCGAACCGGATCCGGGCCGCGTCGAGAATCGCCGCGCGCGTATCGGTATTGCCGGGCCTGCGCCCGGTGCGACCGGATCTGGCTGTGCCGGAACCGGATTCGCCGTCACTCATGGGTGTCCCTCTCCTCGTTCCTCAGGGCGTCCGCCGACGCAGGGTAGCCGCACCGAGGCACAGGGCCACGACCGCGAACCCGGCGACCACCGCGATATCGCGCCACATGGTCGCGGTCGGCTCCGGATACAGCGACACCTGCTGCAGCGCGTCCACGGCGTAACTCAACGGCATCACATTGCTGATCGCCTCCAGCCACCCGGGCAGCTGATCGCGCGGAACGAGCAAGCCACACAGGAAGATCTGCGGCGCCACGACCACCGGCATGAACTGCACCGCCTGGAATTCGGTGCGCGCGAACGCGCTGGCGAGCAGGCCGAGTGCCACGCCACAGACCGCGTCGACCATGGCGATCAGCATCACCCAGCCGGGATTGCCCGCGGCGTTCATGCCGAGCAACCAGAAGGAGACCAGACAGGCGACGGCGGCCTGCGCCGCGGCGGCCAGCGAGAACGCGCTGCCGTACCCGGCCAGCAGATCCAGTTTGCGCAACGGCGTGGTGAGCAGCCGCTCCAGCGTGCCCGAGGTGCGTTCGCGCTGCATCGCGATGGCGGTGATCAGGAACATCACGATGAACGGCAGGATGCCGAGCATGGTGATGCCGACCCGGTCGAAGATCGTCAGCGGGGCGTGCGGCGCGCGCGGCGCGTCCTGATAGATGAAGTACAGCAACGTCATCAGCAGGGCAGGGACCACCAGGATCATGGCCACGGTGCGGTGATCGTTGCGCAGCTGCCGCAGGATCCGGCCGGTGGTGGCGGTGTAGGGGCGCAGGGTCATGGTGGTCATGCGCTCTCTCCCATCGTGATCAGGGTGAGGAAGGCGGTCTCGAGGTTCTGCTCGTCGGTGCGTTCGCGCAGTTCGTCGGGACTGAGCTGGGCGAGCAGGTTGCCCTCGCGCATGAGCAGCAGCCGATCGCAGTGGTCGGCCTCGTCCATCACGTGACTCGAGACGAGCAATGTCGTTCCCGCCGCGGCCAGTTCACGGAACTGCTTCCACAGTTCGACCCGCAGGACCGGGTCGAGGCCGACCGTCGGTTCGTCCATGACCAGCAGTTCCGGCTTGCCGACCAGCGCGCAGGCCAGCGACGCCCTGGTCTCCTGACCACCGGAGAGCTGATCGCCGAGCTGGTCCGCGTACTCGCGCAAACCGACCGCGGTGAGCGCTGATTCGATGTCGTCGCGGTCGCGGCCGTAGAGCGCGGCGTAGTAGGCGACGTTCTCGCGGACGCTGATGTCGGGGTAGATGCTCGGCGCCTGGGTGACATAACCGACCCGGCGGCGCAGCCCCGCACTGCCCGCCGGATCGCCGAGCACGGTGACGGTGCCCGACTCCACGATCTGAGTGCCGACGATGCTGCGCAGCAGGGTGGTCTTGCCACAGCCCGACGGGCCGAGCAGACCGGTGATCGAGCCGCGTGGGATATGGAGCGTCAGTTCGTGCAGAACGGTGCGTTTCCCGCGTTTGACGGTCAGGCCGTCGACCTGGATGGCCGGGGGTGCGGTGTGCGACATGGTCGCCTCAATTCATCGAGTGTTGAATTCACTACATGATGAATTTAGCGCTGCCCGGTCGGCGTGGCAAGAGTCAATGCGCGTGCCGTGGGGGCGCCGTGGCCTGCTGACCTGGCTCGACGACCACGAACTGGCCCATCATTCCCACGTCCTCGTGCCAGAGCAGGTGGCAGTGATACATGTACGGGGTGTCCGGATCGGCGGGTCCGTCGAAGCGCAGTGCCAACGTGGCGGTCGTGTTCGGCGGCAGGAAGATCGTGTCCTTGGGTCCGGTCAACGCCGGTGGTGGCGGCGCGCCCGCGTAGTCGAGCACCCGGAACTGCACGTCGTGGACGTGGAAGTTGTGCGGCATCCCGTCGGCATTGCGGACGATCCATTTCTCGGTCGTGCCGCGGGTGACGGTCGCGTCGATGCGATCCATCGCCATCGGGGAGCCGTTGATGCCCGCGAGGGTGAGATCGAAGGTGCGTTCCACGGCGGCATCCGAGCCGTCCGGCGTCGACGGCGCGACGAGTGCGGCGGGCAGCTCGGGGGAGGGGCGCAAAGTGTCGGCGGCCCGGAGTTCGAGCACATCGAACCGGTCGTCGCCGCCGGAAAACCGGTTGGACCAGAAATCCAGGCCCGCGTCGAGCCGCTCGCTGCGCAGCACCGCGCGCTCACCGGGCTGCATGCGCACCACGATCTCGGCGCGCTCACCGGGCGAAAGCTGCACGGCGGTGAGCGATTCGGGCCGTTCGAGCAGGCCGCCGTCGGAAGCGATCAGCGAGAATCGCTTGCTGTCGCGGAACGCGAAGTTGTAGATCCGCGCGGTCGAGGCATTGAGCAGCCGCAGCCGGACCAGTTCGTCACCGACCTCCTGGTACGGCGCGAGGGTGCCGTTGACCATGGTGCGGTCGCCGAGGAACCCGATATCGCGGAAGACGGTGTGGCTGCCGTCGAGGCGTTTGCCGCGCAGGCGCAGGTCCTGCACGATCACCGGGATGTCGTCGACGCCGTAGGTGTCGGGCAGCGGCAGCGCGGTGTCGTCGTCGATCAGGAACATGCCCGCCAGGCCGCGGCGCACGTGGTCCTCGGTCGCGCCGTGCGGGTGCGGGTGGTACCAGAGCGTCGAAGCGGGTTGTGCGACTGTCCATTCCGGCGTCCAGGTCGCGCCCGCCTCGACCATCTGGTGCGGGCCGCCGTCCATCGCCGCGGGCAGGTGCATGCCGTGCCAGTGCACCGTCGAGGCCTCGGGCAACTGGTTGCGCACGCGAACCCGCACCTTGTCGCCGCGGGCGGCGCGCAGTGTCGGGCCGAGGTAGCTGCCGTTGAAACCCCAGGTCTCGGTGGCGCGACCCGGCTCGAATTCCGTTGTGCCGGTCTGCATATCGAGGGTGAACACGCGGGTGCCGTCGGGTTCGACGGTTGACGCGGCCTGCGGGGGGATCGCGAGCGGGCTGGTGAATTCGGTGGTGCCGACGGTGGAGATGTCGGCGCCGGCCCAGGTCCAGGTCACCAGGCCCGCGATCGCGAGCACCAGGGTGAGAGCGAGTGCGCCCGCGCCGAGCAGTACCCGGCGCAGGCGGCCGGGTCGAGAAGGGGAAGCCATGCTCCGACGGTAGGGAGGCCGACAGTGGTCGCACATCGGGAAGCGCCCCCCATCGGACCCTGGCTCGCACCCTGATCGCGCCGATGTTTCCGCAGGTAGCGGCATATCTCCGCGCACCCAGACGGTGATGTGATGCGGGTCACATCGAGTGGTTGTCACGATCCGGCGGGGTCGTTTGTCCTATCGACATCCCACCGACAAGGAGCATCGCCATGAACACCACCACGCACCGCATCGTCGTCCTCGGCGCCGGCTACACGGGCATGCTGGCCGCGATCCGCCTCGCCCGGCGCACCCGCAAGCTCGACGTCCGGATCACCCTGGTCAACCCGTCGGCGCGGTTCACCGAGCGGCTGCGCATGCACCAGATCGCCGCCGGTCAGGAACTCGCGAACCACCACATCCCCGAACTTCTCGACGGCACCGGCATCGAATTCGTCCAGGGCCGGGCCACCGCCATCGACCCCGAGACACAGCGTGTGCACGTCGATGGTTCCGGCGAGCTTCCCTACGACGCGCTGGTCTACGCGCTCGGCAGCACCACCGACACCACCGCCGTCCCCGGTGTCGCCGAGCACGCGTGGACGCTCAACGATCCGCGCCTCGCCCACGAATTCGCGGGCAAGCTCACCGAACTCGCCGCCGCGGGCGGCACGGTGACGGTGTGCGGTGGCGGCCTCACCGGCATCGAAGCCGCCACCGAGATCGCCGAGAGCCACCCCGCTCTGCGCGTCACCCTGATCAGCGCGACCGAGCCGGGCGCGATGATGGGCGAGAAGGCCCGCGCCTACCTGAACACGGCGATGGACCGGCTCGGGATCGTCCGGGCGACCGGCCTGCGCGTCACCAAGGTGCTGCCCGACGCGGTCGAACTCGCCGACGGCACCAGGATCGACGCCGACCTCACCCTGTGGACCAGCGGCGTGCGGGTCTCGCCGCTCGCCGCCGAGGCGGGTATCGCGACCGACGGGCGCGGCCTGATCGCGGTCGATCCCACGCTGAAGTCGGTGTCGCACCCCACGATTCACGCCGTCGGCGACGCCGCCGCGGTGCGTCAGGCCTGGGGCCAGGTCCACGGCACCTGCCAGAGCGGCCTGCCCACCGCCGCCTACGCCGCCGACGCGATCGCGGCCGAGCTGCGCGGCAAGCCGGTGCGGCCGTTCCGCTTCGGCTACTTCCATCAGCCGGTGAGCCTGGGCCGCCGCGACGCGGTCATCCAGTTCACCCATGCCGACGACACCCCGCGCCGCATCTACCTGACCGGCTGGGCGGCGAGGACCTACAAGGAGATGGTCAGCAGCAGCCCGGTGCCGACGTTCAAGGCGAGCAAGCGGATGACCATGAGCGTCCAGTTGTCCAAGGGCGGCAAGGCGACTCGCGCGAACGCGTGAGTCCGCCCCCGCCATCACCCACGCGCCGGTTTCGTGCGAACCGGCGCCCGAACTCGCCGCAGTGACGGAGCATGCGCCATGGTTGACCCATGCCGGACCAGGACCCCTTCCTCGAGCACCGCCGTCTGTTGTTCTCGACCGCCTACCGGATGCTCGGCACCGTCACCGACGCCGAGGACATCCTGCAGGACGCCTGGCTGAAATGGAACGACACCGATCACGCCGCGGTTCAGCACCCGAAGGCGTACCTGGTCCGCGCCGTCACCAACCTGTCGCTGAACCGGCTCACCTCCGCCAGGGTGACCCGCGAGGCCTACGTCGGCCCCTGGCTGCCCGAACCGGTGCTGACCTCACCCGATATCGCCGAGGATGCCGCATTGGCCGACACCGTCTCCACCGCGATGCTGGTGGTATTGGAAACCCTGACCCCCGTCGAACGCGCGGTATTCCTGCTGCGTGAGGTGTTCGGCTACACCCACGCCGAGATCGCCGAGGCGCTCGACAAGACCGAGGCGAGCGTGCGGCAGATCGCGCACCGCGCCAAGAACCACGTCCAGTCGCGGCGTCCGCGCTTCGACACCGACAAGGCCGCCCGCGCCCACATCACCGAACAATTCATGGCAGCCTGTTCCGGCGGCGACCTGAACGCGCTGATGGACCTGCTTGCTCCCGACGTCACCTGCTGGTCCGACGGCGGCGGCGTCGTCACCGCGGCGCGCAGACCACTGCACGGCCCCGACCACGTCGCCCGCTGGATCCTCGGCGTGCTGGCCAAACCGTCCTCGGCGGGCATCGAACTCAGCACCGCCGAGATCAACGGCGAACTGGGCACCCTCGCCTCGTTCGGCGGAAACCCCGGCGCCGCCTTCACCTTCGACCTCGTCGGCGGCCGCATCCAGAACCTGCGCTTCCAGGTCAACCCGGGCAAGCTGGCCGGCCTCTACCGCGGCACCGACCTGCTCGGCTGAATCCCGCTGCGCTGCCCGCACGCCCGGATGGGCCAGAATGACGAGCGTGTCCGCCCAGGAACTCACCGTCGATCCACCCACCGCCGCGCGCAGGTTGCTCGGCGCGACCCTGTCGTCGGGGCCGGTCGCCGTGCGCATCGTCGAGGTCGAGGCCTACGGCAGCGATCCGGCCGGGCTGTGGCCCGATCCCGCCGCCCATTCCTGGCCGGGGCCGACCGCCCGCAATGCGGTGATGTTCGGTCCGGCCGGGCGGCTCTACGTGTACCGCTCGTACGGGATCCACGTCTGCGCGAATGTGACCACCGGATTCGACGGTGCTGCCTCGGCGGTGCTGCTCCGGGCGGGTGAGGTCATCGCGGGTCATGATCTCGCCCGCGCCCGCCGCCCTGCCGCGCGTGCCGATGTCGACCTGGCTCGTGGTCCCGGAAATCTCGGCAGCGCATTGGGTTTCACCTTCGACGACTACGGCACCGAGCTGTTCGACCCGTACTCCGAGATTCGGCTCGAGCTGAATCCCGCTGTCCCGCAGGCCGAGATCGCCGTGGGGCCGCGCGTGGGGGTGAGTGTGGCCGCCGACGTCGCGTGGCGGTTCTGGCTGCCCGCCTCACCCGCGGTGTCCACCTACCGGCGCAGTCCACGTGCGCCCGAACCGGTCGCGAGAAAAGTTTCGCGGCGGCGATGAATTCGCAACGCGGGCCACGTCCTATCTGGTGAACGCGCTACCCACCGAGCGCGACCGAACCGAAGGACACGACATGACCACCACCGCCACCTCCTCCGCGACCTTCTCCAGCGCCGCCGTCCACCGCCCCGGCAAGATCCGCAACCGCGTCCTGTGGACACTGCAGGTGGTGCTCGGCCTGTTCTTCATCATCGCCTCGGGCGGCCCGAAGCTCGTCATCCCGAACATGCTGATGGACAACCCGCCCGAAAACCTGACCATCCCGCTCGGGCTGCTGATCTTCATCGGAGTCGCGGAGGTCGCGGGCGGTATCGGCCTGATGGTGCCGCGGCTCAGTGCCCTGGCCGCCGCGGGTCTGTCCGTGCTCACCGTGCTCGCCGCCGCGACGCAGGCCTTCATCGCCGACAAGCCCGAGATGGCGATCTTCCCGCTGGTGCTGGCCGCGATCTTCGCCTGGATCGGCTATGAGCGCCGCGAGACCATCACCTCGCTGGTTCGGTGAGTCACCGACCGCGCTGAGCATCGCCGGGCCGAGCAGGTCCGGCGATTTTCGGCGTCCGCGGACAAGGTGGGTTTGTCCGCGGACACAAGGTCGCGCCGCGGAACTCGTTGGCGAATCCTATGGGGTCAGGGCCACTTCCGGTGCGACGATCGATGTCCACATGCCCGACGCCTTCCGCAGGAGTATTCGTGTTCACCTTCACCAGCAGTGACGGCATCACCATCCACGTCCGGAGTTGGTTGCCCGTCGCTGTCGAACCGGTGGGCGTGGTACAGATCGCGCACGGCATGGGTGAACACTCCGACCGCTACAGCCACCTGGCCACGACACTCGCAGGCCTCGGCTACGCCGTCTACGCCGGCGACCACCGGGGCCACGGGTACAGCATGTTCTCCGAGCCGGGAAAGCTCGGCGACGACGGCTGGAACCTGCTGGTCGCCGATCTGGTGACGCTGACCGAACTGCTGCGCGAACGTCATCCCGGGCTGCCGGTCACCCTGTTCGGGCACAGCCTCGGCTCCTTCGCGGTACAGCAGTACATTCTCGACCACTCCGCGCTGGTCGACGAGGTCGTGCTGTGCGGGTCGACGGCGGTGGACGGGCTCTTCGACAACATCGCGGCCGCGGGCGGCGACCTGACCGCGTTCTTCAACGCCGGATTCCAGCCGACGCGCACCGACGCGGACTGGATCAGCAGCGACGAAGCGCAGGTCGACGCCTACCTCGCCGACCCCTGGTGTGGCTTCGCCGTCGACGACACCAATATGGCGCAGCTCGCGGCCACCGCCCACCAGCGGCTGAACGATCCGAGCACCGTGCGCACCGACCTGCCGATGTACGTGATGGTCGGCGACCAGGATCCGCTCAACGACGGCACACGCCTGTCCGACCAGCTGGTCCAGCGCTACCGCGACGCGGGCCTGACCGACATCACGTACCGGATCTACCCTGGCGCCCGCCACGAGGTGCTCAACGAGGTCAACCGGGACGAGGTCGAAGCCGAGCTCGCCGCCTGGATCACCCGCGTGCGGGTCTGAACACCCAGTCGGCCCGACACCGCCCGGCCTGCGCGCGGGCGGTGGAACGAGTACGGAAAGATGGAGCACCGTGACCGGCGACATCTTCGACGAACTGACCTGGCGCGGCCTGATCGCGCAGTCCACCGACCTGGACGAGTTGCGGGCGGCAGCCGCTACCGCGCCGCTGACCCTGTATGCCGGCTTCGACCCCACCGCGGCAAGCCTGCACGCGGGTCACCTCGTCCCGCTGCTGGCACTGAAGCGGTTCCAGCGGGCCGGTCACCGGCCGATCGTCCTCGCGGGCGGGGCCACCGGCCTGATCGGTGACCCCCGCGACGTCGGCGAACGCACGATGAACTCCACCGACACCGTCGCCGAGTGGGCCCAGCGCATCCGCTCCCAGCTCGAGCGTTTCGTCGACCTCGACGATTCGCCGACCGGCGCGGTGATCGCCAACAACATGGACTGGACCGGCTCGCTGTCGACCGTCGACTTCCTGCGCGACGTCGGCAAACACTTCTCGGTCAACGTCATGCTCGCCCGCGACACCGTCAAGCGGCGGCTGGAGGGTGACGGCATCTCCTACACCGAATTCAGCTACATGCTGCTGCAGGCCAACGACTACCTGCAGCTGCGCCGCGAATACGGCTGCACCTTGCAGGTCGGCGGCTCCGACCAGTGGGGCAACATCATCGCCGGCGTCGAGCTGAACCGCCGCGTCGACGGCGCGCACGTGCACGCGCTCACCGTTCCCCTGGTGACCTCGGCCGACGGCAAGAAGTTCGGCAAGTCCACCGGCGGTGGCAGCCTGTGGCTCGACCCTGAGCTGACCAGCCCCTACGCCTGGTACCAGTACTTCGTGAACACCGCCGACGCCGATGTCGTGCGGTACCTGCGCTGGTTCACCTTCCTCGGCAGGGAAGAACTCGACGAGCTCGAACAGGCCACTACGGAACGCCCGTTCGCCCGTGAGGCGCAGAAGCGCCTGGCCGCCGAGATGACCACACTGGTGCACGGCGAAGCCGAGACCCACGCGGTGGAACTGGCGAGCCAGGCCCTGTTCGGCCGCGGTGACCTGCGGGAACTCCCGGAGTCGACGCTGGGTGCCGCCCTGCGCGAAACCGCGATCGACGGCAAGGTCGCCGAGGTCGTGCCGGGCGAACCGAACACGATCGTTGATCTGCTCGTCGCGTCCGGTCTGGCCGAGAGCAGGGGAGCGGCGCGTCGCGTGGTCAACGAAGGCGGTGCGTCGGTGAACAACGAGCGCATCAGCGACATCGAGTGGACCCCGTCCGACGCCGACTACCTGCACGGAGAGTGGCTGGTGCTGCGACGGGGCAAGAAGAACATGGCAGGCGTCCGGCGGATAGCCTGACCTCGCGGCGGAGGCCTGAATCACATTCGTGTGATTCAGGCCGGCGCAGCGGCCGGGTCCGACGCGCTGACCTGCGCAGATCCCGTGCTGTCCAGGCGATTTGACGCGGAGTTATCCGGCGCGTAACTTATTGGAAGTCAGAGCGACACGGACACCAACCCGGAGCCGAGACGCTGGCCCTCAGGGCGAGCGGGCGTAGGGAAAACGAGGTAGGACGGGGTGCGCCTGGCATTGCCTCATCGGGTGACCAGCGTTACGATTGACATCGCCTGGAAGCACGGTTAGGCTGGAACAGTTGCCCTGGAGGAGATCGGACGAGAGCCGGTGGTCCTCCTTGTGCGTGTGTTCTTTGAGAACTCAATAGTGTGTCGATGAATGTCAGTGCCAATATTATTATTGGTTCCGCTTCTCATACCCCCCGGTTGAGG
>NZ_JBSGVQ010000032.1:78453-92894 GCF_053608525.1 Nocardia sp. NPDC055029 | reverse complement strand
GCGTGTCCTCGCCGAGGGCACGCGCCGGGCGGCGCGCACCGCCCGCAACCGCAGGTTCCCCGGCGCTTCGCGGGTGCCCTCGCAGCTCGCCGACATCACACCGGCGTGGCTGGCCACCGCACTCGGCAAGCCCGAGGGGTCGATCCGGGGCATCACCGTCCTCGACAGCCATTCGGGCACCGCGGCGCGAGCTCGCCTCGGCGTCACCGCCGACGATGACAGCATTCCCGACCGTCTGTTCGTGAAGCTGCCGCCGAGCGACTATCCGCAGCATGTCCTGCTCGATCTGTTCGGGCTGGGCGAGAAGGAGGTCCTCGCCTATCGGGCGCTGGGCGCGGATCCGCCGGTGCGGATCCCGCGATGCCATGCGGCGGCATCGGATCCGCGGCGGTCGCGTTTCGCGCTGGTGCTCGAGGACCTCACCGCGACCGCACGGTTCCGGACCGTCGTCGACACGGTGAGCCGAGCCGAGGCCGAAGCGGTCGTCGACGCGATGGCCGCCCTGCACTCGGCGTTCTGGAACAGCGACCGTTTCGCGGGCGATCTCGCTCCCCTCGCCCGCCGTCCGGCGCTCGAGACGCACCTGGGGACGATGATCCGCCGGCTCCTGCTGCGAAACATCAAGGGGCACACCACCGACATGATCCCGGACGCGGTCGCGCGGGCCTGCCGGATCTTCTATCTCCGCAGCGCCGAGATGGATACCTTCTGGGCGAGCCTGCCACAGACCCTGCTGCACGGCGACCCACACCTGGGCAACCTGTTCTTCGAGGACGACGGGCCGGGGTTCCTCGATTGGCAGATCGCGTCCGCCGGTGCGGGAATCCGCGATGTCGCGTATTTCCTGACCGCGTCGGTGGATCCGGCCTTGCTGCGCACTATCGAGCGAGCACTGGTCCAGCGGTATGTCGACCGGCTCGCCGCCGCGGGAATCGCGGTCGACGGTGCGCGGTGGTGGACGCTGTATCGGGCAGCGACCACCGACTGGTTCCTTGCCGCGGTGTGCACCGCCGAGGCCGGTGCGCGGATGCAGCCGCTGGAGGTTTCCCGGGAAGGTGTCCGTCGCGCGGTCGAGGCGGTCGAAGCGCACGACAGTTTCGGTGTGTTGACCGCGCTCGTCGACGGCCGGTGACATCGCCGTCCCGAACCACCGGAATCAGGTGAGGCGGTGGAGCGGATCGGTCAGAGGTGGACTCGCGAGTCGGTGCCGATGTCGTCGATCAGGTTCCAGCGCAACGCCGTCGCGGTGTCGACGGGATCGCCGGTGAGCATCATCCAGGCCGCGCGCCAGCGCCCGATCCGCCGCGGGATGCTCACCGTGCCGCCGGCACCGGGGACCAGTCCCATCGCGATCTCGGGCAACCGGAACCGGGTGCCCGGCGCCGCGACCAGCCGTCCGGCGAAGGCCGCCATCTCGATGCCCGCGCCGATGCACGCGCCCTGGACATGCACGATGGTCCGATCGCGCAGCCGGTCGATGACGCGCCACGGCGCGCGCTCGAGCCGGACCTCGTAGGCGGCGACGACGTCGGTGGCGGTGCCGAACTCGTCGAGATCGCCGCCACTGCAGAACACCGGGCCCGCCCCGGCTATCCGCACCCGCTCGATCGCGGGGTCGAGTTCGGCCAGGCGCAGCACCTCGAGGAGTTCCTCGCGCAGGCGCGCGCTCAGGGCGTTGCGACGTTCGGCGTGATCGAGAACGAGCGCGAGCTCCGCGCCGGACCGGTCGAATCGCACCAGTGGGCGGTCCGGGAAGGTCACCGGACGCGGACCGCCCCGGTCGCGTAACCAGGTCCGGAACTCGCTGCCCGCCAGCAGCATCGAGTACACCGCGGCCTCGCTGCTCAGTGCCACGGTGGTGTCCGCGACACCGGTCTGGCGCAGGAGCCTGCCCAATGCCACGCTCGCCCGCGGGTTGTGTCGCGTCGCTTCCTCGAGCTGCCGTACTGCCGCGTCGGGATCGAGGTGGGTCACGACCTGGTGGGATACCTCCGGACCTTCGCTCAGCGTCAGGGTCAGCGCGTCCAGGAGCGGGGTCACCGCGGGCGGAGCCGTGCCACGCAGGACACCGACGGTGAGGCGGAGCGATCCCGACAGCAGGGCCGCCGTGTCGGCGATCCGGGCGGGCGACGCGTCGGCCCAGTCGTCCAGCGCCAGGACCAGCAGTGGCTGTACCGGCGTTCCGTCCGCGTCGAGATCGAGTTCGAAGTCCACCGGCGCCGGGTCGCTCACATATCGGCTCACCGGCTCATCGTGGCACGGCGGCTGTCGCATCCTTCGCCCTAGTATCGAGCTGTGCCTTTCCCCCGCTCGTCCGAGTCCGGTTCACCGGTGGTGGACTGGTCCGACAGTGGCGTGGTCGCGCTGACCGGACAGCCCGACGGGTCCGTGCTGATGCCGCCCGGGCGGGCCGCGACGCACGCTCGGGAGCTGATCTCCGTCCTCGCTTCCGCTACCGGGACATCGATCGGGCTCGACGGCGCGCGCCTGCTCGGCGAACGCGCCGCGCTCACCGGGCTGCGCCGCGGTGGCGCGGTTTCGGCGGGCCGCCATTGCCGGCTGCTGCGCACCGCCGACGGCTGGGCCGCGGTGTCGTGTGCCCGGCCCGGCGACCCCGACCTGATCGGCGCGCTCGTCGGCGTGAACCTCGACGGCGCGGATCCCTGGCCCGCGCTGACGCGCTGGGCCCGCGAGCATCCCGGCACCGAGCTGGGCGATCGCGCCGAACTGCTCGGTCTCGCGGCAGGTCCCGTCCGCACCCACGCCGACAGCACAGTCCCGGGGATCCCGGTTACCTCCGACATTCGCCCGCCCGCTGCAACGCCACGGCCCGGGATGACAGCTCGCCCGGTCGCCGGACTCCTCGTCGTGGATTTCAGCGCGCTGTGGGCGGGTCCGCTCTGCGCGCATCTACTCGGGCTGGCCGGTGCGCGCGTCGTCAAGGTCGAAACGCCCCACCGCCCGGACGGCGCGCGGCGGGGCAATCCCGAGTTCTACGCGCTGCTGCACCACGGCCACGAATCCGTGGTGCTCGATCCCGAGGAACCGGGTGGCAGGCGCGCGCTGGCAGCGCTCGTCGACGCGGCCGACATCGTCATCGAGTCCTCCCGGCCCAGGGCACTGGCCGGATTCGGTCTCGACGCCACCCGCGCGGTCGCGCGAGGGACCTCCTGGCTGTCGATCACGGCGGCGGGCCGATCCTCGCACCGGGTGGGTTTCGGCGACGACATCGCCGCGGCCGCGGGTCTGCTCGCCCACGACATCGGCACGAACACCCCGGTGTTCGTCGGTGACGCGATCGCGGACCCACTGACCGGGATCACCGCCGCCGCGCTCGCGGCCTCGGCGCCTGCCGACGGATCCGGCGTGCTCTGGGACCTCTCGATGACCGACATCGTCACGGCGACCCTGACCGACGAACCGGCCGCACACCTGCGGCGCCACGGTGAGCAGTGGATCGCCGACACCGAGGCGGGCCCGATACCGGTGGCCGACCCCACTCCCCGAGCACCGGCCGGTCCCGCACCGGAATCCGGCGCCGACACCGCCGGAGTGCTCGGCTCCCTCCGGATTCCGGTCCCGTGACCGTCATCGTGATCCGGCACGCCGAGGTCGACGGCGTCCCCGATGTGGATGTGCGGCTCCGCGACGGACGCGTGGATCAGCTCGGCCGGAACCTGTCCGCCCGAGATGCCGCCGAGGTGATCGACGCACACGGTGGTGCGCTGATCCCCGGTCTCCACGACCATCACCTGCATCTGCACGCCATTGCCGCCGACGCGACCTCCACGCGTTGCGGACCACCCACGGTCCAAGACCGCGCCGCCCTCGCGACGGCGTTGGCAGCCGCGCCCGGTGACGAACACGGCTGGGTGCGCGGAACAGGCTACGTCGACACCGTCGCGGGCGATCTCGACGCAGCGGCACTGGACGCGCTGTATTCCGCGCGCCCTGTCCGCATTCAGCATCGCAGCGGCGCGATGTGGATCCTCAACACCGCCGCCCTCACCGCCGCGGAAATCAGCGGTCCCGCGCATCCGGGCGTCGAATGCGGCACCGACGGGCTTCCGACCGGCCGGATCTGGCGGGCGGACCCGTGGCTGCGCACCCGGCTGCCGCGCACCGGGCCGCCGCGGCTCGACGGAGTGGGTGCGACCCTCACGGGATTCGGGATCACCGGGGTCACCGACGCCACGCCCGACCTGTCCGACCGGTCGCACGCGGCGCTGATCTCCGCCGTGGCCGACGGCGCTCTACCCCAACGGGTTTCGCTGCTGGGCGCCCCACTCGGCAGCGCGTGGGAGTACCCCGATCGCGTCGGCGCCGGACCCTACAAGATCGTGCTGGCCGATTCCGGACTCCCGCTGTTCGACGACCTCGTCGCGCGTGTCCGCGCCGCGCACGCGGACCGCCGCGCTGTCGCGGTCCACTGCGTGACCCGCGAGGCGCTGGTCCTGCTGATGGCCGCGCTGGAGGTCGCCGGGTCGTTTCCCGGAGACCGTATCGAGCACGCGGCAATCGTGCCTGCCGACATCATCGACGCCCTCGCGAGCCGGGGCGTGCGCGTGGTCACCCAGCCCGGATTTCTCGCCCAGCGTGGCAGCTACTACCGCGACCACCTCGCCGACGACGATCTGGCCGATCTCTACCGCTGTCGCACCCTGCTCGATGCCGGTGTGGGTGTCGCGCTGTCGAGTGACGCACCGTACGGCCCGATGGATCCCTGGGCCGTCATCGCGGCCGCCGTCCATCGCCGCCCGGATGCGGGCGAGGTCCTCGGTCCGGAGGAATGTCTCTCTCCCACACAGGCACTCGATGCCTACCTCGCGCCGCTGGACGATCCCGGCGGCCGGCCCCGGCGCATCCAGCCGGGCGATCCCGCCGACCTCGTGCTGCTCCACGAACCGCTGCGCGGCGGTCTCGCCGCCGGCTCGGCCGACGTGGTCCGCCGGGCGTTCCTCACCCGGGCTGCGACGTGACCGCCGCTCGCCGGCCCACCCCACGGCAGCGCGTCAGCGGCACCGCGTCGACGATCTCGGCTGTCGAGACGTGCCAACCGCAGGGCAGGCCACAGGTGCGAAAGAGCCTGCGCTCCACGACACCCCGGGAGAAGGCCCGCGTGGTGACCGACGCCTGCGCCGCGTATCCGCACGACGGGCACTTCTCGAAATAGTCCAGCAGGTCGTGGGTCGTGGTGCCGATCAGATCACCGAGGACGGGCTCGTCGCCCTCCGTGCCGGGAAACCGAGGCGAGCCGGTTCCGGCGCCGTTGCGCTCGACCATCGAGCACCATCCTCTCGGGTGAACTAGTTACTGTTGATATTACAGTAATTAGTTCAGTCAACTGTTCGTCTCGGCCGTTTTCCCGGTGACCACGACCGGTGCGTCGTTCCGGGCGGACTCGGACGCCTGCTCATCCACCCCGGAGTCGGTGGCGGCGGAGCGCACTCGGCCGGGCGCCCAGAAGACGGTGGCCACAGCCGCGGCGAGCACCCCGGTCCCGAGCACCGTGGCCGCCGCGCCCGACCCGTGGACGAACGCCTCCTCGATCTGCTCGACGAGCGGACGCGCCGCGGGCCCGAAGACCTCGGCCGCCTCCAGCGCCGCGGCAGGCGAGGCCGCCACCGGCGCACGCAACTCCAGCGGCAGCGCCGCCACCACCGGGCCGATCCGCTCCCGATACCCGGCGGCGAGCAGACTCCCGACGACCGCGATCCCGATCGCCGCACCCACCTCACGGGTCGCATCGTTGACGGCCGCGGCGACACCGTGTTTGTGCGTCGGCACCGCGCCGACGATGGCCGCCGTGGCCGGTGTCGCGGACAGCGCGATGCCGAAGCCGATCACGACCAACGCCCACAGCAGGTCCAGATACCCACTGCCCACCGACAGCCGGGCCAAGCCGTACATGCCCACCGCGGTCACTGCCAGCCCGGACGCCATCATCGCGCGCAACCCGACGCGCTCCGACAGCCACGGGGCGACCGGTGAGACGAGCATCAGGGGAACCATGATCGGCGCCACCGCCAGTGCCGCGCCCAGCGGGCCGTACCCGAGCACCAGCTGCAGATACTGCACGACCAGCATGAAAACGCCGAACACCACGAGGAACTGGGCCGTGATGGTGAACGCTCCCGAACCGAAACGCCGGTCGGCGAAGAGCCGCACATCCAGCATCGGCGCATCCGCCCGCAACTCCACCGCGACGAACAACGCAGCGGCGCCGAGACCGACCGCGAGGAGAACCAGCACGAGGGGATCGCTCCACCCGACCAACGGCACTTCCGACGCCGCGAACACCACCGAACCGACGGCCACCGCCCCGACCACCGCACCGGCCGTGTCGAACCGGAGCCGCGACTCCTCGACGGATTCGGCCACCGTGCACGCGGCCACGGCCAGGATCAGCCCGGCACCGGCCATCGCCACGAGAATGGCCGTCCACGACCACCACATGAGCAGGGCGCCCGCGCCCAGCAGCCCGATCGCGCCACCACAGGCCACCGCCGCCGCCCAGATTCCGACCGCCAGCCCACGGCGCGACGCGGGAAACTCCGCGGTCAGCAACGACAGGGTCGACGGCATGACCAGCGCGGCGCCGACACCGGTGACCGCACGCGCGGCGATGAGCCAGACCGGACCCGACCCCACCAGCGGGATCAGCGAACCGGCAGCCAGAACGATCAAGCCCGCCACCATCATCCGGCGGCGCCCGTATCGATCACCGAGGGCGCCACCCGGCAGCACCAGGCAGGCCAGTGCGAGGGTGTAGGAATCGGTGATCCAGGTCAATTGCTGCTGCGAGGCGCCGGTCGCGGTGGCGATGCTCGGCAGGGCTCCGTAGAGCGCGACCATGCCCGCGATCACGAGCCCGACCGCGAGACAGGCCACGAGCAGCGCCCAGACACGGGCGGCGCCGAGCCACTTCGAGTCGCGGTTCCCTGTCATCCGACCCTCCACGATGCTGTGTCGAATTATCTACTGTAACTATTCCAGTAGAACGTATCATCAGCTCGTGACCGACGTGCTGCACGACCTCATGACCTGCCTGGATCTGCGCGAACCCGATCCACGCGCGGACCGCACCGCACCCTCGGCGCCGAGCGCAGCACCGCGGGTACTCACCGGAGCCAATCAGCAACTGCCGCACCGGCGCCTGTTCGGCGGCCAGCTCCTCGCCCAGTTCGCGCGCGCGGCCCACGTCCACGCGCCGGACCGGTCGATCAAATCCCTGCATGCCCTGTTCACCAGGGAAGGGCGCACCGACGACCCGGTCACCTATCTCATCGACCCCGTCCATCTCGGGCGCTCGTTCGGCGCGCTGACCGTCTCCGCCCTACAGGGCGAACGGACGATCGCCACCTGCGCGATCTCCCTGCACAGCGACGAAGACGGCCCCGCGTACCAGCCGGACCGCCCGGCCCTGTCGGTGCCCGGGCCCGAGCATCGCGTCGAGATCGAGCTCCTGCCCTGGGATACGCGAGCGACATCGGCACCCGACGACGGCGATGCCGGCGCTGACTTCGACCTGTGGATACGCTTGCCCGGCAACGACTCCGGCGTCCGTGCGGCGCTACTGGCCTATGCGAGCGACCTCCACGTGATCGCGACCGCGCTGCGATCGTTTCCCGGCATCGACCACCACGGCAACGGCCGGGACTTCACCTCCGCCACCACCTCGCACACGCTGTGGTTCCACGGCCCGATGCCCACCGAGGGCTGGCTACTGCTGCGCCATCGCCCGGCGCTCGTCGGACGCGGCCGTTGCTACGGCCAGGGCGACGTCTTCGGCGAGGACGGCACCCTGATCGCCTCCTTCGCCCAGGAATCGCTGCTGCGATTCCCCGTCGGCACAACTCCCCGATCCCGCCGCTGATCCATTACTGTATGGTTTACCGTAAATAAGACAATTACCCGTGGGGTGATTCAGGGCCACCGGGCCGTCCCGCTTTCGCCGCACGCGCGGCACGGCCCGGAGCGACAACCCAGCTCCCGAGGAGGGCGACTGTGAGCAGCACCGACGAACAATTCCGTGCCGCACCGATTTTCGATGCCGACCAGCACATGTACGAGAACCCCGACGCGCTGACGAGGTACCTGCCGGACCGGTACGAGCGTGCGGTGCAGTTCGCCCAGATCGGCCGCCAGACCCGGATCGTGATCAACAACCAGGTCACCGACTTCATCCCGAACCCGACCTTCGAGCGGGTGGCCGCCCCGGGCGCGCACGAGAAGTTCTTCGCCGGAGAGAACAGCGAGGGACTCACCCTGCGCGAAATGCAGGGGCCCGCGATCGACGCGCCCTCGGGAACCCGGAACCCGGCGGACCGGATCGCCGAACTCGATCGCCAGGGTGTGGTCGAAGCGCTGAACTACCCCACTCTGGCCAGTCTGGTCGAGCATTCGGCCGCCGACGATCCTGCGCTGACGCTGGCGATCATCCACGCTCTCAACCAGTGGATGGCCGAACACTGGACCTACAACTACGAGAACCGCGTGTTCTCCACGCCGATCATCAACCTGTCCGAAGTCGATGCGGCACAGCGGGAACTCGCCTATGTCCTCGACCACGGCGCCAAAGCCGTGCTGATCAAGCCCGGACCGGTCAACGGGCTACACGGCTGGCGTTCGCCCGCCCTGCCGGAGTTCGATCCCTTCTGGCGCGAGGTGGAATCCGCCGGCCTGCCCGTGGTCCTGCACGCGAGCTACCCGCCACTCGACAGCTACATCGCCCGCTGGGAACCGCCGCACACGGCGAACTTCATGGCGCAGAGTTCGTTCCGGTGGATGACCCTGGGGCATCGCGAGATCGCCGACATGATCACCAGCCTCATCTGCCACGGAACCCTGACCCGCTTTCCGAATCTTCGCATCGCCAGCGTCGAGAACGGCAGCTCGTGGATCCAGCCGCTGTTCCACGACTTCGAGGACCTCTACAAGAAGATGCCGCAGAACTTCCCCGAGCACCCGCACGAGGTGTTCCGGCGCAATATCTGGGTGAGCCCGTTCTGGGAAGGCTGCGTCGCCGACGTGGTCGACACGGTCGGGTGGGACAAGGTGCTCTTCGGGTCGGACTACCCGCACCCGGAGGGTCTCGCCGAGCCCCTCGGCTACTGGAAGTACGCCGAGGACATGGACGTGCAGCGGACCTACGACTTCATGGGCGACAACGCGCGCCGGTTCCTCGGCCTGCCGATCGCCAACCCCGCGCCCACACTGCTGGCCGCGCAGTCCGCGCCCGATCCGGTGTAGCGCACCAGGCCGGTGCTCCCCTACCCGAGGGAGAGCACCGGTGGGAGGATCATCGCGACCGCGCCGGAAGTACGGCGGCCTGGATCCGGCGCGGCGCAATTCGTCCGTGAACTAGAACACGTTCCATATTGCTTGGTACCATCAGCGACATGGGGAGACCGACCGTGGATCGCCACACCTCCACCCCCGGATGGAAACTACTCCGGGCCAGGTTCTCACTGCACGACTTCCATCCGGATCTGCGTTCGGTGGCGGCGGTCGCGCCGAGCCGCGCCATATCCCGCAGGTCACTGCCGCTATTGCGCAGGCTTGTCCGCCTTCTGCGGCTGCGCTCCTCTCCCGATGCCACCGAGGCGACCACTGACGCCGGGGTCCGGATCAGGCTCCACCGCCCGCGCCACCCGGTGACCGGTCCGCTCCCCGCTCTGTTGTGGATTCACGGCGGAGGATACGTCTTCGGAGTGCCGGAACAGGACGACGCGGTGTGCCGCGATCTCGCCGAGTCCCTGGGCATAGTCGTCGCCGCGGTTGACTACCGGCTCGCCCCCGAGCATCCGTATCCCGCGGGCCTCGAGGACTGCTACGACGCGATGACCTGGCTCGCGCGGCGCTCCGACATCGATGCGGGACGGGTGGCGGTCGGCGGCGCCAGCGCGGGCGGCGGGCTCGCCGCGGCCCTGGCGCTGCTCGCCCGGGACCGTGGCGAGGTCACACCCGTCTTCCAGCTGCTGGTCTACCCGATGCTCGACGACCGGTCGTCGGCCCGGTCCGACCTGGACGACACCCGATGGCGATTGTGGGATCGGCGCAGCAACCACTTCGGCTGGGCCGCCTATCTCGGCGACACCGACCCGGAGATCGCCGTACCGGCACGCCGCACCAACCTTTCCGGAACCGCGCCCGCCTGGATCGGCGTCGGCACCGCCGACTTGTTCCACGACGAAGCCACGGCGTACGCGAAACGCCTGACCGACGCCGGCGTCCCGTGCACCGTCGAGATCGTCACCGGCGCATTCCATGGTTTCGACCTGGTCCTACCGAAGGCACCGGTGTCGCGGTCGTTCTTCGCGAGTCAACGCGACGCGCTGCGCGCGGCACTCGTCGACCGGGCCTGACCCGTGCCGAGCCCGCACAATCCCGCCAGGTAGTCCTGTTCGGGAAATCCACCCTCCAACAGAGAACCTCCCCCAAGCCGACAAAGCCTCCGCACAGGTCGAGCTCAACAGCCTGCCCACACGAGAACAGTTCAGCGAGAACGAGCTCCGCGAGCTCATCGAATCGCACGGCGATGTCCGACTGATCCTGGCCGGAGGCGCCAGGAGTACAAGAAGGAGCTATATAACGCAATAGAGCTCCAAGTGCGCTATGCGCACCTGGAGCATCGAATGGTCATTACGACACCCCCTGTTGGGGATAACGCTGGTGCCCGGAGGGGGGACGCACTCGCTATCCACAACGGTCGGTCTCACCCGTCGTCGCAGACAAGCACATGCCGATAGCGGCCGGAGGGGACCGGAGCGCTTGCGATCGGTTGAGACCGACGATGGTTCGACCGTTGGCCAGGCCACGGCCAACGAACCCGCCTGCCAATCAGCTGGCGATGGCTAGCGGGATCGTCGGAACGAACACCCAGCCGCGGCGGTCATCTCCGTCATCGGCGCCAGCGCACACACTCGAATCACGTGTGAGTCCGAGCCAGGTGTATGACGAAGAGGAACGCCAGAACCGACGATGAAACGATGCACAGGTAAGGAATGAGTGGACTACCGAGTCCACCATCAGTGATGGCCGCGATGATGACTGAGTACACGATTGAGATCACCAGCAGCGCAATGAACGCCACATAGGAAACGATCTTGATCTCCTTGATACGCGATGATGTAGGACCTTTCGCGAGAAGGAGGAAGTACAGAGGTGTTCCAGCGAGCACCTGCACAGCAATCAGCGACCAGGTCACATAGTCCAGGCTGGTCGTCCGAGGGTGGCCGTACTTGGCGAAGTTGTAGTCTTGAATGCCGTTATAGATCAACATGAGGCTCAGAGGTACCAGTACCAGAGCCAGAGTTCCTCGCAAGGTTTTCGCGACCGACTCCAACTCCGAATCAGGTTGTGCCACTGCGGTATTGACAGCGTCGATCGTCAGAATGATCGCATAAACCAGCAAGAGGGCCGCGATGGCGAAGGAGACGCCCCCGACGATCTCCAGAGTGTTGGCTCGATGCCGTCCTGCTATTTCGCCCGCCAGCAAGGCGTAGTCGAGGCTGGTCAGAACCAGACCTAGAAAGGAGATGATGAGGATCCTGACCGCTGCCCCGAAGTTCGATGCGCCGGCTTGGCTGGAACCGCTTGCGGCGGGGGCAAGCCGCGCGGTCATCAGAAGCATGAGTGCTGCGAACGAAAAGCCCGCCAGGACGCCCGCTAGCTGCGAGTAGAATCCAGCCGTTTCTTGGATGTTGAAGAATGCGTCGGTCGTACTAGGCATGTCGTGCTTTCTGGGGATCGGCGTGGCTTGGTCATACGTTCGGCTTGTCCGGACGGGCACCCGATCGTGGACGGCGGCGTCTCTATGCAGTCCTGTGAGGGCGGTCGAATGTGCGGGGCCAAGGCAATGTTCCAACCAATGCCGGTCCGGACCGGCAGCTAAGCTTCAGCTAGCCAGCCGGCGCTCACGTGATTCTCGGCCGCTGGTGTGATCGTCCTGTGGTAGCGATGGTCCGGTCGGCATCGTCGTCAACCAAGGAATCGAGCATTGACGGTGCATGTCGATCACCCTTTGACCTGAGCCCGTTGGCATCCATCCGATCTGCTGCACCGCAGTGGAGAACACCCAGTTACGTCGCTGGCACGTACATCGCCGACGCCATCGTCCCACGAACAGCTGGATCTTCTGTATGAAACCTGTAAGCGGCGTGTGAGATTCGTGCAAGAAGACAGCGTGTGTCGGAGCGGCGAGGGCCATTCGATGGTGTCATCGAGGAGGCCCGACAGGGAATCACCAAGATCAGCACACCTACCCCAGCCTGCGTGGTCCCGGGCGCCCTTGGGCCCGGGGGGCGCGCAACCGAAGCCCAAGTCTGACGTCCGCATGTCCGAGGGGCTCGCCTCCCAATCCGCTCGGACTTGATCTGGGCGTCTCCTGCCCCGATCAGCACCGCCACATCTCTCAGGACTCCCAAGCGTCTCGCGGCGCAGCAGCCATCGAGCCGCGAGGAGCGCTCGCACTGTCGCGAACTAGGCGAACGCCGGCCGAGGTCCAGATCCCGCCATCGCCGCCGAAATGAGACTCCAGCCGACCTCTTTGCGAAGTCGAGTAGTGGCGTACCCGCGACAACCGTTGGCGTTTGCGTCAGGCTCAGATCATCCCGTCCACACCACTCGACACCGGCTGAAGCGGGGAGATCACCAATGTGTGCTCAGGCTGCCCCGGCTCCCGAGCGGCAGGCCCGCGGGCAAGGGACGTCGTTCGACTACGACGCCTTCATCTCCTATGCCCACCATGACCGGCCGGTCGCCGCAGGAATTCAGAAGGGCCTACACCGCATCGGCCGTCGCATGGGCCAGCTACACGCACTGCGGGTGTTCCGTGACGCCACCGATTTGACCGCCAGCCCGGATCTGTGGGGCAGGGTCACCGAGGCGATGGACCGTGCCCGGTACCTGATCGTGGTGCTGTCCCCGCACGCGGTCGCATCAGGTTGGGTGAACAAGGAGGTCGCTCACTGGCTGGCGCGGCGCGGTCCGGACCACCTGCTGTTCGTAGTGGCCGACGGGAATCTGACCTGGGACGAGAACATCGGGCGGTTCGATCCGGACCGGTCCGATGTCGCCCTGCCCGTGCTGACGCAGCCTGGGGCTCTTGCGGCCGAGCCGTTCTACGTCGACGTCAGCGCGGACGCACCGTGGGATCATCACATACCGCTGTTCCGGGAGAAGGTCACCGATCTGGCGGCACCGATCCACGGTAAACCCAAGTACGAGTTGTCCAGCGAGGATCTGCGCGAGCAACGCCGTTTCCACCGGTTGCGGCGTGCGGCGGTTGCCGGGCTGGTCCTGTTGACGATCCTCGCTGTCGTCGGAGCGGCGATCGCGATCGTGCAGCGACGAGAGGCGGTCCGTCAACGCAACGAGGCCGTCGCCCTTGCCTTGGCCGCAGCATCTCGCGATGCTGCCACCACCAACAGCGCTCTTGCCCTCGCGCTGGCCGCCGAGAGCAGCCACGCGACGCCGGCCCCGCTGTGGCAGGCCACCGACGCATTGGTCAACGCCCGCGTCGCCTTCGGCCAGCACGCCGCGCTGCAAGTCCGCGAACCACTGATAGGCCACACCGGCCTGGTGTTCGCGGTGGCGTTCAGCCCGGACGGAACCCGGCTCGCCTCCGTCGGCTGGGACAAGACCGTGCGAATGTGGGATCCCGCCACCGGTAGGCAGGTCGGTGAACCATTTACCGGCCACGCCGACGGTGTGCAGGATGTGGCGTTCAGTCCCGACGGGACCCGGCTCGCCACCGCCGGCGGGGACAAGACAGTCCGGCTGTGGGACCCCACCACCGGAAAGCCGATCGGTCAACCACTCACCGGCCACACCGACGCAGTGACCACGGTGGCATTCAGCCCGGACGGCACCAGACTCGCCACCGCTAGCGGGGACAAGACCTTGCGACTGTGGGACCCGGCCACCGGAAAGCCGGTCGGTCAACCACTTACCGGCCACACCGATGCGGTGCAGGATGTGGTGTTCAGTCCGGACGGCACCCGACTCGCCACCGCCGGCGGGGACAACATCGTCCGGCTGTGGGACCCCGCCACCGGGACGCAGGTCGGTCAAGCACTCACCGGCCACACCAGCCTGGTGCTCGCGGTGGCGTTCAGTCCGGACGGCACCCGGCTCGCCACCGCCGGCGGGGACAAGACAGTCCGGCTGTGGGACCCCACCACCGGAAGACCGGTCGGTCAACCACTCACCGGCCACACCGACGCAGTGTCCGCGGTGGCATTCAGCCCGGACGGCACCCGACTCGCCACCGCCAGCTGGGACGCCAGCGTACGGATGTGGGACCCGGCCACCGGGATACCGGTCGCTGAGCCACTCACCGGCCACACCAACGTGGTGTGGGATGTGGCGTTCAGTCCGGACGGGACCCGACTCGCAACCGCGAGCGGGGATGCCACTGTCCGGCTGTGGGACCCCGC
>NZ_JBSGVQ010000032.1:0-78355 GCF_053608525.1 Nocardia sp. NPDC055029 | reverse complement strand
CCCACCGGAAAGCCGATCGGTCAACCACTCACCGGCCACACCGACGCAGTGTCCGCGGTGGCATTCAGCCCGGACGGCACCCGACTCGCCACCGCCAGCAATGACGCCACCGTCCGGCTGTGGGACCCCGCCACCGGAAAGCCGATCGGTCAACCACTCACCGGCCACACCGACGCAGTGTCCGCGGTGGCATTCAGCCCGGACGGCACCCGACTCGCCACCGCCGGAAGTGACAAGACCGTGCGGCTGTGGGACCCCGCCACCGGCAACCAAGTCGGTGAACCACTCACCAGCAACACCAGCCCGGTGTTCACGGTGGCATTCAGCCCGGACGGAACCCGCCTCGCCACCGCCAGCAACGACGCCACGGTCCGGCTGTGGGACCCCGCTACCGGAGTGCCGGTCGGGGAACCACTCACCGGCCACACCATCGCAGTGCAGGATGTCGTGTTCAGTCCGGACGGTACCCGGCTCGCCACCGCGGGGAGCGACGAGACCGTGCGGCTGTGGGACCCCGCCACCGGCAACCAAGTCGGTGAACCACTCACCGGCCACACCAGCCTGGTGCTCGCGGTGGCATTCAGCCCGGACGGAACCCGACTGGCCTCCGCAGGCTGGGACGGCACCGTCCGTCTCTGGGACCCCGCCACCAGAGAGCAGATCGGTGAACCACTCACCAGCCATATCAGCCCAGTGACCGCAGTGGCATTCAGCCCGGACGGAACCCGGCTGGCCTCAGCCGGAGGCGACAAGACCGTGCGGTTATGGGACCCAGCCGCCGGAGAGTCGGTCGGTGGACCGCTCACCGGCCACACCAGCCCGGTGGCCACGGTGGCGTTCAGCCCGGACGGAACCCGGCTCGCCTCAGCCGGAGGCGACACAGCCGTGCGGCTGTGGGACAGCGTCTGGGATGTGGACGAGGCGTGTGATCTCGCCGCCCCCTACGTGACCCGCGCGAGACTTCAGTCCTTCATGCCATCGGGCTGGGAGTTGGCCTGCCCGTATGCCGAATGACAAGACTGCCGCGAACTTTGCAGGTTGGGCGGGAATGAAGACGCGAGATCCCTTATGCCGCATCGGTGCCCACAAGCTCACGCGGCATCTCATCGGCCGCTCGGTGTATCCAGAAAGCGCAGTGTTCACGGAAATCTCGGGAGATCACTCCGGCCGGAAACACTTCATTACCGTGCAGGAATGAACGTGACGACGCTGGCGATCACCGCGACAACCGTATCGTTCCTGACCGTTTGAGGATGACGAGCAGGTATCCACGATGATCGCCAGTGACGACAGCGGCCCCACCTCGGATGTCTCCGAGGCGGTTGTAGAACACGCCCAGGTTGTGGGGGTCGAGCGGCAGAACGACCGGGATCATCGGAGAGCGGGCCTGTACCTGCGTTCCCGGCTCCAGGTGCCACTGCCGTACGGCGCAACCATGACGTTGTCCCTCTGCGTCGAGGTAGTACCCGTCGCCGTGATCGACGTCGGAAACGAGATCATCGCCGCTCACGGTGCGGACGCTTTCGATGTACACGGTGCGGACCGTTCCATGCCCGGTCAAGAACGCCACGCCATTGAACGCCAAGTCCGCGGCGTACACGAGTACGGCCAGTCCGAACAACGCCACAGCCACACACCCCAGTGCCAGTGCCCAGTGGTCGATGATCCGAGCGCCGATCCCCCCTACCAATGTCTCATTCTGCACCTGCCGGACAGATGTTCATCGGGTTTCGGTTGTCCAACTCGTTGTTGTAGCCGACACTGCCTTCAACAGGAGGATCGGGCCTGTTCACACGCGGGTGCCGTCGCCGTTCCGCACGGTTTGCTGCTCCCCGCCGGAAAAGTCGTACACCGGCGCGATACTGCGCCGGGTCTGCACGACAGCCCGACCGTTCCCGGACCGCACCGCGTCGCGATCGCGGCCACCACACGCAGTGAAGTCATCAGCGGAATCCTGCCGGCACCACCTCGGACGGCGATTTCGTCGCATCGCGATGTTGCGGTCCCATTGTGTGCGGTTACGTCGAAGAGGACTCGGCGGAACCATCCTGCGCCGCGGGATCGGCGACCCGCGGATCGGTCCAGGTGGCCAATCGCGGACGCACTTTCACCAGCGGAGAACTCGGGCCGCCACCCTCTAGCGCGGCCGCTCTCGAAGACATCGCGCAGCGTCCAAAAAATGGCTCACAACGCCGTCGGCGCTTGCCGGTGGATCGAAGCCCGCAGGCCACCGCGTTTGGGGGGTGTAGTACGCCCCGGTCAGATTGGGGCGACCGAGTTCGACTCCCGTCGGTTGCCTGATTCGAAGCCAGGCATCGGTCAGGTCCGCATCACTGAGGTCGGCTCCGGTCAGATCGGCGAGCATCAGATTGGCTTTGTTCAAGACAGCGGAGGTGAGGTTCGCGCCTCGCATGTTCGCGCCCCTGTGGTCGCTGCTGTTGAACTCGACGCCGGTCGCGTGCGCAGAGGAGAAATCGGCCCACCGGAGGTCGCGAGCCCAGAAAGTCGCTGTCGCGAGTTCGGTCCGCCCGAATGTCGCGCATCTCAAGTCGGTCCCGTCGAAGTGAGCTTCCGGCATCTTAGCTCCGTCGAAATCGGCGCCGGCGAATGAACCCGTCAGATGCGCTTCGGCCAGGCACGTTCCAGTGAGGTCGGGCAATGCACCTGCGTCGTGATCGACGTTGCGGCGGCCGAGCACTGTGAGTGCTGCTTGAACATCGATGGCCGTCTGAGGAAGCGGACCTACGTACCTCCAGCCTCTCGGCGCACTGTCGTCTCGAACTAGTTCCGGCAAGGTGCAGTCCGGCACGTCGGCAGGCGCTTGTGTCCGGATGAATCCACTGAGGATTTCGATGATTGTCGGCTGGTCCTCGGTCGAGTCTTTCGCCAGGCGCTCCAACGAGTAGATGCCGCCGAGCCGAACGTTGATCTTCTCCGAACCGAGGTTCTCGACGGCGTTGGTGAACCGCTCCGTCACCTGGCCCTGCGCGGACAACCCGTACTGGTCGCGCGTGGACTGCAGCGATTGAGCACTGAACCACAGGGCCGCGACCGCGGTCAGGGCAGTCGCGATCGCCGCAACCTTGGTCCATCCGTCCCACCTCAGTAGGGACGACAGGATCCGGCCCATCACGGACTGTTGAGGTTGTGGTGCCGATCCAGCCCCGGAGGCCAACTGCGGTGCAGAGACAGCGGCGGATTCCGCTGGGAGCTCACCGGAGCTGCCGTTGTCAGTGCTCAATCCTGTCTCCTAACGTCCGCAGGAGCCCCAGCGAAACCACTGGTTGCAATAGCATCCCGCGCCGTACGGCGTTGTGCGCGCGTAACCGGGTACTCGACTATGACCGGCGCCGAATCAACACGCCGCGCACTTGTCGAACCCCCGCGCCAGCCACGCGGATTCGTCACACCTGCGTCGCCGTTTCCCCGACCTGACGGACAGATAACCGAGCGGCCACGTCGGACGGCGACGTCATCGCATCGTGATGCTGTGGGCCTGAGGCATGTGGTTGTGCCGCAGTTCGCGCTCGGACAGGAAATCGGCTGAACCACCCTGCACTGCGGGATCGACGGACGCGAGTGTGCATCCTCATCGAACTGGTGGCGTTCGGCAAACCTACCGCCGAACAGCGGCAACCGGGCGCGCGGGAGCAGAGCATGCAGGTGTTCTACGAGGACTGAACGGCTGCACCGAATTCCTTCCGGCGCTCCCTGTCGACGGCCTCCAAGCCCTGCTTCGAGCGGAATACGTTCGGCGCAGCAGTGATCTCATCCCTATCGGCGATCACACCCTTGTGCTCGAAAACTCCGAGGTACTCAGTCCAGGTCCCGACATCAGCTGTCAGCGATCGCAGCAACAAGCGCCGCGGGCCGCGACGCCCGAACAGGCGCCCAGTGGCGGGCAGACTTTCCAGCGTCGCATCAACCCGCTTGAAGAACCACAGGACATCGAACAACGCCTTCGTGTGGGGTTTGGCAGGGTCTGCGGAGCCATCAGGACCGAGGTCCCAGCCTTCCGGAAATTGTTCGGAGTGCCGGAAAGTCCCCATGAGGTGCCGCGCCTCCGACAGCGACCCGGACTGGAACGCGGTCAGCAACTCGTCCACGCGCCGAAACTGCGAATCTCGACGGCTCCCGATGTTGAGCCACAGAACCAGGGCTGCTATCACGACGCTCGCGACAGCTGTGAGAGTGCTCATGCCGCAACACTATTCGATAGCCGCAGCGTCGGCACTCGAAGACGAAGCGCTGTGATCGTCACGCACCGAGGCACTCCTCCCGGCCAGGCCAGATTCCTCAACCGAACAGACGTCTCGACCCGCCCCGGCTGCGGGCTGGGGCCCCGCGCACCAGGTAGGCGCTCAGCTCCCACGGAGCCCGGTGCTGGTGAATCGCCTCGACGTAGTCGTTCAACTTATGGCAGTTTCGTTCCAGCTCTCGGTCCAGTGCCTCGCCATCGGAGGCTGGGACGCGGGCCAGCCGGTCGAAGCTACACCCGCATGCATGGAGGTGACAGGACTTCGAACCCGCGACCTTCGCAGTTGCCCCGACCGTACACCGGGGCCACCGACAAAACGTGATCCAAGGCCGCTCAGGCCGGCTCGGCCGCCGCCGCAGGCTCCTGGGGTTCCGGTAGCAGCCGCCGAAGTAACAACGGACATGGGCTTGCCCCGTATCCGCCCGAATTCGGCGGTTGCCCCCCAGTGGCGGCCGGGCGGTCCAGTGGAGGTGGCGCAAGGTCATCCATAGGTACCCGGGTCTGCGAGGCGATGATCTCGTCGACCCCGGGCTTCCTCGACGCCTTCCGGCGTCGAGTTGCCGGTCCAGGTTCCGACAGCGAGGTAGGTGAGGTATCCGGCCAGACCGATCGCGGCATGGCGAATGTGGTGTAGTGCAGGGTGAATGCGGCCTGGTTGAGGGCTTTCGCGCCTGATGCGAGCCCGTAGATCAGTTTCGCGGGGACGGTGTAGATCTCACCGTCGGCGCCGATGAGCCAGTAGGCCGCAGTCGGGCTGGTTGTGAGCAGGATGTTGAGCTGGTCGAGCTCGATACTCCACTTATCGGCGCTGGCGGCGCCAACCTCCTGATAGGACTTCTTGACCTGCACGAACTCGGCGAAGGCCAGGCGCAGCCGACCGCTATCTCGATAGGCACGACGAGTCGGCGGTGGTATCGCCCAACGCATTCTGCCGACCCGATTCGAGGATCTCCCAGCGCCCAGCGTTGAAGGTCTCCTCAATATCACGGCTGTCGTTTCCGACAATGATCGAGCCATCGTGATGCAGGATCACGAATGTTCCGTTGTCTGCAGCGATCGTGGCCGAAGTACGACCTCCAGTCGAGGGTCTACATGCAGTCACCCCGAGTATCGGCAGGTCCGAGAAGCGGTCCTGCAGAAGCATCGGGCGGCCACAAGACCACACCGCATCGCCGCAAGGTCATCTCCAAGGAGGGATGCGAATCCGCTGGTAGACCACTTATGAGGACGATGTTGGGCGCGTTCGTTTGTGACCGTTTTTGTGACCGTTTTGAGGCTGACGAGCCGGTATCCAGGATGATCTCCAGTGACGGCAGCGGCCCCGCCTCGGATGTCTCCGACGCGGGGCCGCAAGCGAAAAGAGCTGCTATGAGCTACTTTTCATGCACTCGACACCACTACTTCTGCGCGGCCTTGAACTCGCGACGACGGCGGTGCAGGATCGGCTCGGTGTAGCCGTTGGGCTGCTTGGTGCCCTCGAGCACCAGCTCCTTGGCCGCCTGGAAGGCGATCGAGGCGTCGAAGTCCGGTGCCATCGGGCGGTAGGCCTTGTCACCGGCGTTCTGGCGGTCGACGACGGGGGCCATGCGCTCGAGGCTGGCGATCACGTCGGCCTCGGTGACGATGCCGTGGCGCAGCCAGTTGGCGACCAGCTGGCTTGAGATGCGCAGCGTGGCACGGTCTTCCATCAGGCCGATGTCGTTGATGTCGGGCACCTTGGAGCAGCCGACACCGTGATCGATCCAGCGGACGACGTAGCCCAGGATGCCCTGGGAGTTGTTGTCCAGCTCCTGACGCTTCTCCTCGTCGGACCAGTCGATGGACTGGGCCAGGGGGATCTCGAGGATCTGGTCGACGGTGGCACGCGGACCGCCCTTGGCGATCTCGGACTGCCGCTTGAACACATCCACCAGGTGGTAGTGGGTGGCGTGCAGGGTGGCGGCGGTCGGCGAAGGCACCCACGCGGTGTTGGCGCCTGCCTTCGGGTGCACGATCTTCTGCTCGAGCATGCCCGCCATCAGGTCGGGCATGGCCCACATGCCCTTGCCGATCTGCGCCTTGCCGGGCAGACCCTTGGCCAGGCCGGTGTCGACGTTCCAGTCCTCGTAGGAGGTGATCCAGGTCTGGGTCTTCATCTCGGCCTTGCGGACCATCGGCCCGGCCTCCATGGAGGTGTGGATCTCGTCGCCGGTGCGGTCGAGGAAGCCGGTGTTGATGAACACCACGCGGTCCTTGGCGGCCTCGATCGACGCGGCGAGGTTGACCGTGGTGCGGCGCTCCTCGTCCATGATGCCGACCTTGAGGGTGTTGCGGGTCAGGCCGAGGACGTCCTCGATCCGGCCGAACAGCTCGTTGGTGAACGCGGCCTCGTCGGGGCCGTGCATCTTCGGCTTCACGATGTAGACCGAGCCGGTGCGGGTGTTGGCGCGCGCGGCGGTGCCGTTGAGCGAGTGCACGGCGATCAGCGAGGTGATCAGGCCGTCCATGATGCCCTCGGGGACCTCGTTGCCCTGCGCGTCGATGATCGCGTCGGAGGTCATCAGGTGGCCCACGTTGCGCACGAACAGCAGCGAACGGCCGTGCAGCACCAGCTCGGAACCGTCGAGCGCGGTGAACACGCGGTCGGGGTTCATGGTGCGGGTGAAGGTCTTGCCGCCCTTGGTGACCTCTTCGGCCAGGTCGCCCTTCATCAGGCCGAGCCAGTTGCGGTAACAGACGACCTTGTCCTCGGCGTCGACCGCGGCGACCGAGTCCTCGAAGTCCATGATCGTGGTGAGCGCGGACTCGAGCACGATGTCCTTGACACCGGCGGTGTCGGTCGAGCCGATCGGCGAGTTCGCGTCGATCTGGATCTCGATGTGCAGGCCGTTGTGCTTGAGCAGCACCGAGGTCGGGGCCTCGGGGTCGCCCAGGTAGCCGACGAGCTGCGACGGGTCGGCCAGGCCGATGTCGGTGCCGTCTTCCAGGCCGATCTCGAGCTCGCCGTCGACGATCTTGTAGTACGACGAACCGATGTGCGAGCCGGTGATCAGGGTGACGGCGTCGTCGAGGAAGTTACGGCCCCACTCGATGACCTTGTCGCCGCGCACGCGGTTGTAGCCGGCGCCCTTCTCGGCGCCGTTGGCCTCGGAGATGGCGTCGGTGCCGTAGAGCGCGTCGTAGAGCGAGCCCCAGCGCGCGTTGGCGGCGTTGATCGCGAAGCGCGCGTTCATCACCGGCACCACGAGCTGCGGGCCCGCGGTGGTGGCGATCTCGGCGTCGACGTTGCCGGTGCCGATCTGGAACGGGGCGGGCTCGGGACGCAGGTAACCGATCTCGGTCAGGAACTCCTTGTAGGCGCCCTTGTCGTAGCCTGCGCCCGGGCTCTCCTGGTGCCAGGCGTCGAGCTTGCCCTGGATCTCGTCGCGTTCGGCCAGCAGTGCACGGTTGCGCGGGGCGAGGTCGTTGATGACCTGCTCGGCGCCGGCCCAGAACGCGGCGGAATCTACGCCGGTACCGGGGAGCGCCTCGTTCTCGATGAAACCGTGGAGAACGCTGGCCACCTGGAGCCCGCCGACCTGAATCCGCTCTGTCATCTACTGCCTCACTTTTGAGAAAGCCGGGTGGGAAAAGTCGATGTCATGTTACCCGTGGGTAGTGGTGACACCTCGTGTGGGTTCGAACGCCGCAGGAGCGCCGTCCATTCCGCCACGCCGAGACGCCGGGGTCAGCGCGGTGGGCGTGGCGAGCCACCCCTTGATTGTAGGCACCGGGAGAATTAATGTACTGACCGGAACATTTCTCGGCGGTCAGCGCTGGTCGCCCGGCGGAGTGGAGGCACGGTGAGCGTCGCGCAGCCCGGCGAACCCGTCGCGCCCGTGCGGCGGCGCGGCCGCCCACCCGCCGCCGATCGCGGCGCGGCGGGCACCGGTGATCGCATCCGCGCCGCCGCCCTCGATCTGTTCGCCGAACGCGGCTTCCACGCCACCGGCGTCGCCGAGATCGGCGCGAAGGCCGATGTCCAGCGCGGCGCGCTGTACTACCACATCGGGTCCAAGGAAGAGCTGCTGTGGGAGATCCTCGGCGACTACACCCGGCTGCTGCTCGACGACGCCGAACGCATCGTCGCGGCGGGCGCCGATCCGGTCGAGACCCTGCGCCTGCTGATCCGCAGTCATGTGGAGCTGATCGTCACGCACCGGCGCGCGGTGGCCGTGCACCTGCGCGACGGGGACGCGCTCACCGGGCAACGCGCCACCGAACTGCAACAGTTGCGTGACCGGCTCCAGCGTCACTGGCAGGACGTCATCGACGCGGGCTTCGCCACGGGGCAGCTGCGCACCGCCGATCACGTCGTCACCAACGGTCTGCTCGGCATGCTGAACTCGCTCGGCTTCTGGTACCGCGAGCGCGGTGCGCGCTCCCCCGCCGAGATCGCCGCGATCCTCACCGACACCGTCCTGTCCGGACTCACCGCCCCCGACGACAACACGAAAGGCTGACCATGGCTTGGGATTTCGAGACCGATCCGGAATACCAGCGCAAGCTCGACTGGGTCGCGGAGTTCGTCCGCACCGAGGTCGAGCCCCTGGATCTGCTCTACCCCAACCCCTATGACCGGACCAATCCGGAGATCCGTGCGCTGATGCGGCCGCTGCAACAGCAGGTCAAGGATCAGGGGCTGTGGGCCTGCCACCTCGGCCCCGAACTCGGTGGGCCCGGATACGGTCAGCTCAAGCTCGCCCTGCTCAACGAGGTGCTCGGCACCTCGATGTGGGCGCCGCTCGTCTTCGGTTGTCAGGCACCGGATTCCGGCAACGCGGAGATCCTGGCACACTTCGGCACCCCGGAGCAGAAGGCGAAGTACCTGCAGCCGCTGCTCGACGGCGAGATCGGATCCTGCTACGTGATGACCGAGCCCACCGGCGGCTCGGACCCGACCTCGTTCCGGACCACCGCGGTGCGCGACGGCGACGAGTGGGTCATCAACGGCGAGAAGTGGTTCAACTCCTGCGCCGAGTTCGCCACCTTTCATATCGTGATGGTGGTGACCGATCCGGCCGCCGAACCGCATCTGCGATTGTCGATGTTCATCGTCCCGGCAGATGCCCCGGGCCTCGAGTTGGTCCGCAATTTCACCGTGCCCGGATTCAGCGAACACGAAGGGCACCTGCGGTTCACCGATGTCCGGGTGCCCGCCGACCACCTGCTCGGCGCCGAAGGCGCGGGCTTCGTCGTCGCGCAGACCCGCCTCGGGGGCGGGCGCGTGCACCACGCCATGCGCACGGTCGCGTTGGTGCGCAAGGCTTTCGACATGATGTGCGAGCGCGCCGTGTCGCGCCCAGCGCGCAAGGGCGTGCTCGGCGGCTTCCAGATGACCCAGGAACGCATCGCGGACAGCTGGATCCAGATGGAGCAGTTCCGCCTGCTCGTCCTGCGCACAGCCTGGCGCATCGACCAGGCCCAGGACTACCGCGCCGTCCGCAAGGACATCGCCGCCATCAAGGTCGCCATGCCGACGGTGATGAACGACATCGCCCGCCGCGCACTACATCTGCACGGCGCACTGGGTGTCAGCACCGACCTCCCGTTCCTCGACATGACCACCTACGCCGAGGTCATGGCCATCGCCGACGGTCCCACCGAGGTCCACAAGATCACCCTCGCCAAGGAAGTCCTCAAGCAGTACGCGCCCGCGGATCCGGTCTACCCCACCGGTTTCCGCCCCACCCTCCGCGAGGAAGCCCGCGACCTCGTCGCACGCCGCCTCGAACGCGAGGTCGGCAACCTCTAGTCGAGGGCGAAGCCGCATCACCCCATCGGCGTCACCGGGTGGACGGCCAGGTCACACACCGACAGCGCTTCGGCGACCGGCACCGTGTCGGTGGTGTCGGGTGGGGTGACCCGGAGACCGGTATAGGCGGGGCACGGATTGCCCTCGGCGTCGGTGGACGTGCCTTCGACGATGGCTTCGGCACCGTGGTCCCGGGTGAGGATCACGGTGGCCGGCGCATCCTGGCTGGGTGGGAGTCCGCCCAGATAGCCGCGGGGCGTGCGGGTGGCATTGCTGGTGGTGTCGCCGACCGCGTCGACGCCGGGGTAGCCGGTGAGCGAGCACGGGCCGCTGGCGCCGACCAGCCAGAAGCGCAGGGTCAGGCCCTGGTGGCCCGCGGTGGCGGAGACCGGGCCGCCGCCGACCAGCACCTGGCCGTCGGCGCAGGCGGGGGCGGAATCCGGGAGCGGGAAGCTCGGCGGGCTCGGCGGGCCCGCGGTGACCGCCGGGGCCGATGTCACGGGCGATCCCGGAGCAGGCATGGCGGCGGGTGGGACCAGGGTGGCCGCGCCCGCGGCACTCGACTGGATCGAGGAAGCCGGTCCCGGCGCGGGCAGGGTCGGACTCGGTCTCTCCGCGGGTGCGTTCGTCCCGCCGGAATCGTTGCCACAGCCGGCGAGCAGCAGGACCGCCGCGCATGCCACGGTGGCCGGAATCAGCGCTGTCCGCATGAGCACCACTCCTCGCGATCGCCCGCGCCTGACGGGCACCTCACCCCGAAAATGTATCGCGACCTGCCCCTCGTCCGTTCCCCTCGGAACCGGAGCGTTACCGGAAATAAATCAGCCGACATCCGGCGCGGCGTATGCCACCATGAATTCCACGCCGGTCATTCGCATCGGCGTGAGACCGACGAGACACTTCGAGAGGAGGAGACGGCCGTGAAAACCACTGCGCCACTGCGACAGTCCGAAAAGACCTATCGCCGCGCCGATTCGGCCCGCATCGCGCGAAGCGCAGGCAACGATGCCATGGCCCGTCTCCGGTTCGCGCACTGACGCGGTAACCCACTCAGCTTCGACTGTCGTTCACTTCTCTCGAAACATGGTGATTCCCATGACGATCCGTCATGCCGTCGACCCGATGGCGCCCACTTCCGACACCTGGATACGCACCAGGGTGCTCGTGCTCAACGCCAGCTACGAGGCCCTCGACGAGATCACCGCCGACCGGGCCGTGACACTGCTGATCAGCGGCGCCGCGGAGACCGTCATCGAGCGCGCGCCGCGGTTCCCGATCCGGTCCCAGCACCTGGTCATCGGGCTGCCGGAGACGATCCGGCTGGTGCGTTACGTCTACCTGGGTCACGTCGCCGCGGTGGGCGAGGACAGCCGCGCCACGCTGGCCGGTGTCCTGCGCCGCGACAAGCAGCGCTGCGGCTACTGCGCCGACTGGGCGCAGACCGTCGACCACATCCGCCCGCGCAGCAGGGGCGGACCGAACACGTGGGGCAACCTGATCGCCTGCTGCGGACCCTGCAATACGAACAAGGCCGACCGCACCCCCGAAGAAGCGGGAATGCGGCTGCTGTGGGAGCCCAAGGCTCCCGACCCGCTGGCCCGCACCCAGCGCCGGATCTGGAAGGAGTACGCGCCGTGACCACCACCGACCTCGCACTGACCGAACTGCTGACTCTGTCCGATTCCGGGCAATGGCACCGCGCCGCCTGCCGGGGTGACCCGAACCACGAGGCGTGGTTTCCGTACCCGTCGCAGGACTTCGACTACGCCCGCCGGATCTGCGCAGGCTGCCCGTTGCTCGCGGGGTGCACCGAGTACGCGGCGCAGACCGGCCAGTCGGGGGTCTGGGGTGGTCGTGAATACGACCGCGGACGGGTGATCCGCGAGTGACCGGCCGGGGCCGGGTGTCCGTCGTGACGCCCGGCCCCACGCCGTGACCAGCGTCGATGTGCACCGGTATGCACCGTGCGGCCCGCCGATGCCGTGTCCTTAAACTTGCCCCGTGGGTACTCATCGCAGCGGGACCAGTTCTCGAAGTATCAGCAAGGGTCCGGTTATCGCGGCATCGGTACTCGTGCTGGTACTCGTGGCCGTGTTCGCGTGGTTCCAGCTCAGCGATCGTGCCGCGAGCACCGACGTCGCGGCAGCGGCCGAATGCGTCGAGGGACCGGCGTCGCTGGACGTCACCGTCGATCCGGCGATCGCGGGCCCGATCCGCGCCGCCGCCGACCGCTACAACGCGAGCAAGCCGCGGGTGCGTGACCATTGCGCGCGGGTGGAGGTGTCGGCCCGCCCGTCGGCCGCCCTGGTCGCGGGCCTGGCCGATACCGGGAAGTGGGATCCGGCGCTCGGCCCGAAGCCGGGACTCTGGATCGCCGATTCCAGCCGCTCGATCGAACTGGTGCGGGTGCCAGGGCTGATCGAGGGCACGCCCGCCTCCATCGCCACCAGCCCGATCGTGCTGGCCGTCCCCGACGCGCTGCGCCAAGCGCTCGAACAGCACCAGATCGCCTGGTCCGATCTGCCGCGCCTGCAGCAGGGCTCGCTCGACGAGCTCGGCCTGTCCGGCTGGGGCGGGTTGCGGATGGCACTGCCCGACGGCGACGCCACCACCGCCGCGGCCGCCTCGATCGGGGCCGCCGTGTCGGGCACCGAGCCGCTGACCGAGCAGGCCGCCGGTTCCGGCCAGGTCGTCGCCGCGATCTCCGGGCTCGCCGCGGACGCCCAGGTGCCCGCCGACCTGGTCTCGGCGATGGGTGCGATCACCGCCGACCCCACCGCCGACGAGGTGCACGCCGTGGCCGCCACCGCGCAGCAGCTCGGCACCGGCGGGCTCACCGCGTTCCGGCCTGTCGGCACCGCGCCGCTCGCGGACTATCCCGCCGCCCTGCTGTCGGGCCCGTGGGTCGACAAGACCCAGAACCTCATCGCGTCCCGGTTCATCGACTTCCTGCGCGCCCCCGAACAGGCAGGTGTCCTCGCGACCGAGGGGTTCGGCCCGGCCATCGGTTCGGCGCCGGCCAACCCGGACAAGGCGGCACTGCAGAAGGTGCAGGCCACCCTGGCCAACCCGGTCCTCGGCGTGAATGCCACCGTGCTGCTCGATGTCTCGTCGTCGATGGGCACCGCGGAGGGATCGACCACCCGGCTGGCGAACGCGGGCGCTGCCCTTGCCTCGACGCTGACGGTGATGCCGCCGGACTTCGGCCTCGGGCTGTGGACCTTCGGCAAGAACCTCGACGGCACCACCCCGTACCAGGTGCAGGTCCCCACCGACCTGCTGACCGACACCCAGCGCACCGCGGTGGGCTCGGCGGTGACCACCACCAAGGCGAGCCAGAGCACCACCGACCAGGCCTACCCCAGCCTGCTCGCCGCCTACCGCGCCGCGGTCGCCGCCTACTCCCCCGGCCGCACCAACTCGATTCTGGTGATCACCGACGGCCCCGACGACGACTCCTCGCTCACCGGGTCAGCGCTCGTCGCCGAGATCGCCGCAGCCACCAAGTCCGACAAGCCCGTCCGGATCGATGTCGTCGTGGTCGGCGGCCCGGGCACCCAGACCCTGCAGACCCTCGCACAGCAGACCGGTGGCACCTACACCCGCGTGCCGACGAGCAACGACCTCAGCTTCGGCACCGCGGTGGTCAAGGCACTCACCACTCCCTGACCCGGAACAGCCGCGCGGGCAACACTATTCGCCCACGCGGCCGCCACCGCTCTGACTACCGTGGTGTGAACCGGCGCACCGCGGGGTACCCGCAACCCACTGCGTTCGGTCCGATCCGCGGCGGGGAGACGAGTGATGGCGACGAACCACGGCGCGCGATGGCGGGCCGCGATCCGGCACTGGCACGAACGGGTGAGCCGGGCCGTCATCCTCGCCGCCCGCAAACCGAATCACTACATTCTCACCGTCAGCACGGCCGCCGCCGGGATCTTCAGCTCGCTGGAGCTGTCGGATCCGGTCAAGAAGGGCATCGACGCGCTGCCCGTCGTGACCAACAGCGACTGGCTCGGTTTCATACTGTTCACCGTCGTGATCGCCGCGGGACTGCGGCTGTTGTCGGTGACGGTCGGCAGACTGGCCGGCCGCGAACCGATCGACGTGCTGGCCGGGCTCATCGACGAGAGCGGTCTGCTCCCCGACCTCACCTCACACTATGGGAGACGCATGACCGGCGACACCGATGTGACCCCGCAGCTCGACTACCGGGTGCGCCATCTCGACGATCGTGACCTGGACACGCTGTGCCAGATCAATCGCGAGGTCTTCGCCCGATCCGGTTTCGCGACGCCACTCGACCTGATCCGGCAGCGCAATCTCAGTGTGCACCAGGTCAATCCGCTGGCGTACAGCCTGATCGAGGCCCAGGTCGACGGCAGTTTCGTGCCGGTCGGATTCTCCTGCATCCTGCCGCTGAACCGGCTCGGCGAGGCAGCCTATTGCCGCACCGGCGGACTCACCGACGCCCAGGTGCGCGGCATCCACGTGACCCGGCCCGGCGAGTGGTCCGACGCGGTGGTGTTGTTCTCGGTCGGTCTGCTGCGCGGGTTCCGCGGCAGGCTCGGCGCCAGCCCGCTGACCATCTCGCAGATCTTCATCGACCATCTCGCCGAAGTCCTGCTCGACGTCCACGCCGCGGACCCGGCCCGGCCGACGACACGGGTGTACGCGCAGACCGAGCACACGGGCACCGGCGTCGCACGGCTGCTGGCCGCGTTCGGGTTCGCCGACACCGGTGTGGTGACCGGCGACGGTTATCCGCTGCAGCTGCTCGAGGTGCCGTTGGGCTCCATCGATCCGGCCGCGGTGCCGACCGCGCCGGGGTTGCGCACGCTGCTCGAACGACTGCGTCAGCAGAGTCCGTCAGGGTGAGACCTCCACCAGCGCACCGGATTCCATCGCGACCCATAGGTGGCCTGCGGCGTCGACGGTGAGGCCGTGTGGTTCGGCGCCGGGGAGTGCGAGGTGGTCGATCACGCCGTCGGTGGTGATCCGGCCGAGCCTGCCCGCCGCCCACTCGGTGAACCACAGCGCACCGTCGGGGCCCGCGACGATCGCGTGCGGGCGCGCGGCGGGGTCGGGCAGGGTGAATTCGGTGATCGTGCCGTCGATGTCGATGCGCCCGATGGCACCGGCGCCGATCTCGGTGAACCACACCGCGCCGTCCGGGCCCGCGGTGATGCCGACCGGCGCGGCGGCCGGGGTCGGCACCGGGTATACCGTGAGGGCAAGGTCGCGATCCACCCGGCCGATCGCGTTGCCCTGGTTCACCGTAAACCACAGGGCGCCATCGGATCCCGTGGTGATCATCGACGGCATACCTTCGACGTCGACGCGGCCGATCGTACCGTCGGCGGCGAGCTGCCCCACGCGTCCGGACTGCAGCTCGGTGAACCAGAGTGCGCCGTCGGGTCCGAGACACGCACCGTAGGGACCGTCCAGCTCGATGCTGGTCACGTCGCCCTCGGTCGTGATGCGGCCGAGCCTGCCACCCTGAAACTCGGTGAACCACAACGCATCGCCGGGGCCGGTCACGATGACGGTGGGTTGCCCGTCGGAGGGGTCGAGGGCGAATGTCCGCACCACACCGTCGGCGCAGCGGCCGATCATGCCCTGTGCGACCAGGGTGAACCACAGCGCGCCATCCGGCCCGACAGTCACCCCGTAGGGCGCGCCCGGCACCTCGATCACCTGCACGATGTCAGCCAAAGTCCTGAATTCCCTTCTGTATTCCCCGGAATCGGCGGCGCAGCGCACGGTCGTGCGACACCACGACCACCGCGCCCCGGTAATCGTGCAGCGCCTGTTCCACCTCGTCGACCAGCGTCAGCGACAGGTGGTTGGTCGGTTCGTCGAGCAGCAGCAGATCATGGTCACCGGCGAGCACCCGGGCCAGCGACAATCTGCGCCGCTGCCCCTCCGACAAGGTGCCGATCGGGCGATCCAGCAGCTCGGGCGCGAACAATCCGGTCGCGACGAGCGCGGCCCGGCCGAAACCGTATGTCTCGGTGACGCTTCGGTCCGGATCGAAGCGGTCCTCCTGGCGCAGGTAACCGACCCGGCCGGGCGCCGACGCGTGGATCGCGTCGAGCAGCGTCGACTTTCCCGCCCCGTTCGGGCCGTGGATCAGCAGCCTGCCCCGCGGTCCCAGGGTCACCGGCCCGATGACGAACTCGGTGTGCGAGCCCACGGCGGCGAATCGTCCACGGAAGCGCAGGGGTTCGGGCGGAGACGGCACCGGGTCCGCGCGCAGGCGGCGCAGGCGTTCTGTGGTCTGCCGGACCCGCGAGGCGACCGAGCTCTGCACCCGGCCCGCATTGCGGTCGTAGGCCATCTTGTTGTTGTCCGACATCGCGCGACCGTGCGCCACCTGCTGGGCGGTGGTCGTCGCGAATTCCTCGAGTCGCCCGATCTCGCTGCGCCACTGCGCGTATTCCTGTTCCCAGCGCACGCGAGCGGCGGCCTTCTCGGCCAGGTATCCGGTGTAGCCGCCGCCGAAGCGGGTCAGGCCGCCGTCGGCCACCTCGATGATCGCCGTCACCACCCGGTCGAGGAAGATCCGGTCGTGGGAAACCAGCACGACGGTGCCGTGGTGGGTCCGCAGCCGGTTCTCCAGCCAGGTGAGCGCGTTCTCGTCGAGATGGTTGGTCGGTTCGTCGAGCAGCAGGACCTCCGGCGACGCCGCGAGCAGGCAGGCAAGTCCGAGCCTGGCGCGCTCCCCGCCGGACAGGCTGTCGAGTGACCGGTCGTGGTCGATCCCGGCCAGGCCGAGGCCGTGCAGCGACGCGTCGACCCTGGCGTCGGCGGTGTAGCCGTCGCGTGCCTCGAACCGGGTGAGCAGTTCGCCGTAGCGGTCCATGTCCTGGGCTTCGGCGGCGGCGTGCATGCCGCGTTCCAGGTCCCGCAGCTCCGCGAGCGCCAGCTCGATCGCGGCGCCGACGGTGTCACCGGCGAGGGTTTGCGCGAGGTGGCCGAGGCCGCCGTCGGCGCCGACGATCACCGATCCGGTGTCCGCGCGGTCGAGTCCGGCCAGCACCCGCAGCAGCGTCGACTTCCCGGACCCGTTCTCGCCGACGATGCCGACCCGCTCGCCGGGCCGGATCGTCGCCGTCACGGTGTCGAGCACGGGCCGGTCCGCGTAGGACTTCGACACTCCGCGCAGACTCAGTTGAGTGGTCAAACAGCACTCCAATCGCTACTTGTGTAGCTTTAACCATACAAACCTGATTCAACTAACGCAACAGGAGTTGTTTTTGGAACCGCAACGACGACCCGGCGGACGCAGTGCCCGGGTCCGGGAGGCCGTGCTCGACGCGACGACGGCCGAACTCGCCGAGCACGGCTACCAGGGCCTGAGCATGGAATCCGTCGCCCAGCGGGCCGGAGTGCACAAGACCACCGTCTACCGGCGCTGGCGCGGTCCCGAGGGGCTGGTCGCCGACGCGCTCGACCGCGCGGCGGGACAGCCATGGCCGATTCCGGACACCGGCCGCCTCGCCGACGACCTGCGCGGGCTCACCGAACTGCTGCGGACCGGGTTCACCGATCCCGAATCCGGTCCGATCGCAGCGGCTTTCGTCACGGCGGGCATGCAGCACCCGGACGCGGCGGCAGCGCTCCGAACCTTCTACGCGGCGCGGCATGCCGAGGCGGCGGTGATCGTCGAACGGGCAATCGCGCGCGGGGAACTCGCTCCCGGCGTCGACGGAACGGACATCATCCGGCTCGCGGTGGCACCCCTGTTCCACCGGCTGTTCATCACCCATGAGCCGGTCACCGCCGAACACGCCCGCCGAGCCGCCGATGCCGCGGTCACGCTCGCCGAATCAGCGTGGGCCGCAGAATCTTCGGCTCCGTAAACGACAGCGAGCCCCGCCGATGCGTTCGGCAGGGCTCGCTGTCGGATGACTGTCAGTCTTCGTAGGCGTCCAGCGGCGGGCAGGAGCAGACCAGGTTGCGGTCACCGAACGCACCGTCGATGCGGCGCACCGGCGGCCACACCTTCGGGCGGGTGTGGCCGATGCCCCGCGGGTAGACCGCGACCTCACGGCTGTAGGGGTGGTCCCACTCGCCGACCAGGCTCGCCGCGGTGTGCGGCGCGCCGCGCAGCGGGTTGTCGGTCACCGGCCACACGCCTGCGCCGACCTGGTCGATCTCACCGCGGATGGCGATCATCGCGGCGATGAACTCGTCGAGCTCCTCGAGGTTCTCGCTCTCGGTGGGCTCAACCATCAGCGTGCCCGCGACCGGGAAGCTCATGGTCGGCGCGTGGAAACCGTAGTCGGCCAAGCGCTTTGCCACATCGTCGACGGTGACACCGGTCTGCTTGGTGATCTCGCGCAGGTCGAGGATGCACTCGTGGGCGACCATGCCGTTCTCGCCGGTGTAGAGCACCGGGAAGTAGGCGTCGAGGCGGCGGGCGATGTAGTTCGCCGAGGCGATCGCGGTCAGCGTCGCCTCGCGCAGGCCCTCGGCGCCCATCATCCGGATGTAGGCCCAGGTGATCGGCAGGATCGACGCCGAACCGTAGTTGGCCGCCGACACCGCGTGCGAACCGGCTTCGAGCGGGTCACCGGGCAGGTACTGGGCGAGGTGCGAGCGCACCGCCACCGGGCCGACGCCGGGACCGCCGCCGCCGTGCGGGATGCAGAAGGTCTTGTGCAGGTTCAGGTGGCTGACATCGCCGCCGAACCGGCCGGGCCGGGCGAGCCCGACCAGGGCGTTGAGGTTCGCGCCGTCGACGTACACCTGGCCGCCCGCGTCGTGCACGAGCGCGCACAGCTCGGCGACCTCGTGCTCGTAGACACCGTGGGTGGACGGGTAGGTGATCATGATGCAGGCCAGCCGGTCGGCGTGGTCGGCGATCTTGGCGCGCAGGTCGTCCAGATCGACATCGCCGTTGTCCCGGCACTTCACGACCTCGACACGCATGCCGACCATGGCCGCCGAGGCCGCGTTGGTGCCGTGCGCGCTCGACGGGATCAGGCAGGTGTCGCGGTGGTCGTCGCCGCGATCGAGGTGGTAGCGCCGGATCGCCAGCAGGCCGGCGTACTCGCCCTGGCTACCGGCGTTGGGCTGCAGGCTCACCGCGTCGTAGCCGGTGATCTCGGCCAGCCACTGCTCGAGGTCGCCGATGAGCTTCAGGATGCCGGGCACGTCCTCGGTGGGCGCGAACGGGTGCAGCCGGGCGAAACCGGGCCACGTGATGGCCTCCATCTCCGCGGTCGCGTTGAGCTTCATGGTGCAGGAACCGAGCGGAATCATGCTGCGGTCCAACGCGATGTCCTTGTCCGACAGCGAACGCAGGTAACGCAGCATGGCGGTCTCGGTGTGGTGGCGGGTGAACGCCGGATGCGTCAGGTAGTCCGAGGTGCGGGTCTCGATCGCGGCGGGCTGGGCGCTCGTGGCGTCGGGAGTCCGTGCGGTGCCGAAGGATTCGACGACCGCGGCGACATGCGTGGCGGTGGTCGCCTCGTCGCAGGCGATCGCGACGTGATCGGCGTCGACCAGGCGCAGGTTGATGCCCTGCGACTTCGCCTTGGCGACAACGGCTTCCGCGCCGCCGGGCACATACGCCAGCACGGTGTCGAAGAAGTTGTCGTGCACCAGCGCGGCGCCGATCCCGGACGCGACGGCCGCGGCGTGCCCGTGTACCCGGCGCGCGATGGCGCGCAGCCCGTTGGCACCGTGGTAGCTGGCGTACATGGCGGCGACGATGGCCAGCAGCACCTGCGCGGTACAGATGTTGGAGGTCGCCTTCTCGCGGCGGATGTGCTGCTCCCGCGTCTGCAGGGCGAGGCGGTAGGCCGGGGCGCCGTCGGCGTCGACGGACACGCCGACCAGGCGACCGGGCAGCTGCCGGGCGAACGCGGTGCGCACGGCGAGGTAGCCGGCGTGCGGGCCGCCGAAGCCCATCGGCACGCCGAAGCGCTGCGTGGTGCCGAAGCACACGTCGGCGCCCTGCTCACCGGGCGGCGTGATCAGCGTCAGCGCCAGCAGGTCGGCGCCGGCGGCGACGAGCGCGCCCCGCTCGTGGGCGGCCGCGAACAGCGCGGTGTAGTCGACGATCCGGCCGGAGGCGCCGGGAGTCTGCGCGATCACGCCGAAGAACTCGCCCTCGGGCAGTTCGCCGGAGGACAGATCGCACTCGACGATCTCGATGCCGAGCGGCTCGGCCCTGGTGCCGATGATGGTCTTGGTCTGCGGGAAAAGATCGGCGTCGAGGACGAGCCGGTTCGACTTGGACTTGCCCGCGCGGCGCAGCAGCGTCATCGCCTCGGCGGCCGCGGTGGCCTCGTCGAGCATGGAGGCGTTGGCGACGTCCATGCCGGTCAGATCCGAGACCATGGTCTGGAAGTTGAGCAGCGCCTCGAGCCTGCCCTGGCTGATCTCGGGCTGGTACGGGGTGTAGGCGGTGTACCAGGCCGGGTTCTCCAGCAGGTTGCGCACCAGCACCGGCGGGGTGAGCGTGTCGTAGTAGCCGAGGCCGATCATCGAGGTGGCGACGGTGTTGGAGTGCGCCAGCGAGGCCAGTTCGGCGAGCACCTCGTGCTCGGTGCCTGGCGCGGGCAGCGCGCCGAGGCCGGACTCGTCGAGGATCGTCGCGGGCAGTGCCGTGGTCGCGAGCGCGTCGATCGAGTCGACGCCGACGATCTCGAGGATCCGGGCGAGTTCGTCGGAATCGGGTCCGATGTGGCGGTCGGCGAACGAACGGGTCACGGCAGCTCCAAGGTCGGGCGGGTCGACCGTATGGTCGACGGGTACCAGCCCTCCCCCTCTGTCGTGGCGCCTGAGAGATTCGGTGACCCGACGGCGAACAGCCGTGTCCCTTTCCCCGTGGGCGGGCAGCCTGAAGCCACCGCTTTCCAGAGGCGTCGAATCACCGTGCGGTCCCTGTTGCCTGAGAGATTGACGGGGAGGTGCTGCTCCTTCGGCGCCCGGACTCTCACGAATCCAGGACTCTCCCGCACGGCGGCGACGCGCCATCAAGTCTAGATGCAGCAAACCCCCGGCCGCGCCACCTGGGGCCCGCCGGGGGTGTAGTGCTCGTCACTACTATCCGGTCTTGCGGTTCTCCCGCACCTTGCGCCGGAAGGACAGTTCGTCCTCGGGCCGGTCGGTGATCTCGGTGGCCCGCTCGGCAGGGAAGTCGGCGATAGCCCCGGTCAGTTCCCGCATGGCGCCGCTGACCGCGATTCCGAAGACGCCCTGCCCGCCCTGCAGTAAATCGACTACCTCCTCGGGCGAGGTGCACTCGTACACCGTGGTCCCGTCGGAGAACAGCGTGATCCCGGCCAGATCCGGCACCCCGCGGCTGCGCAGATGATCGACCGCGATCCGGATGTTCTGTAAAGAGACGCCCGCGTCCAGCAGCCGCTTCACGATCTTGAGGACAAGGATGTCCTTGAACGAGTACAACCGCTGACTGCCCGAACCCGCGGCGCCACGGATCGACGGCACAACCAGCCCGGTGCGGGCCCAGTAGTCGAGTTGACGGTAGGTGATGCCGGCGACCTGACACGCGCTCGGCACCCGATAGCCGACCAGATCGTCCGGAACCGAGTCGTCCGGGAACAAGCCAGGCTGCACCACATCCTGCGATTGCTCTTCCACTGACCACTCCTTGCTCTGCCGACGTTCTCGAATACCGGAGTCACGACGGATGTTGCCCGACTTTCGAGGTTACTCCTGCCATTGTCGGACCTGCACCGTTGTCGCACCAAGCACCGCGCGCGGCGATTCCCTCGACCTCTACTTCAGGTCTAGAAGATCGGGAAGTGAATCAGCTGTCCGTGGCCTTGAAGTCGTCGGGCGAGACCGACTCGAGGAACTCCTTGAACTTCTCGACCTCGTCCTCACGCTCGTCCGGCATCACCAGCCCGGCCTCGGCGAGTACCGGTTCCTCGGCGAAGATCGGGCAGCCGACCCGCAGCGCGATGGCCACCGAATCCGACGGCCGGGCCGAGACCCGCAGATCGCCGTCGAAGACGAGATCTGCGTAGAAGGTGCCCTCCTGCAGATCGACGATCCGCACTTCCTTGAGGGTGTGCCCGAGTTCGGTGATCAGAATCTTGATCAAATCGTGAGTGAGCGGACGGATCGGGGTGACCCCCTCCTGCTCGAGCACGATCGCGGTGGCCTCGGCCTGCCCGATCCAGATCGGCAGGTATCGCTCGCCCTCCGCTTCCCGCAGCAGCAGCACGGGCTGGTTCTGTGGCTGCTCGACACGGATGCCGATTACGCGCATCTCGCTCATGAGTTGTCTGCCTCCCATACTCGCCGCCGACCGGCACGACAGCTGCCCAGCTCGCCGTACCAACGAGTCTAGGCGAATTCCGGTCGGTGCAACGAGGACGTCCGAGCCGAAATCGGCGTGTTGCCGGGGTGATACCCGATCCGGTGGCGGGGTGTGTCAGTTGCCGAGTGCGGCGCGTACGGCCGCTGTCACCAGCGCCGCGTGCAGGTTCAGCGACAGTGCCGCCAGTTCGCGGACGGTCTCCTCGGCGCGGGCGCGCGCGTCGGCGTCGCGGCTCTTGGCGATAGGCGCGGCGATCTGGGCGACGAGGGCGGCCTCGCGGTCGGCGGCCAGTTTGAAGGCGCGCAGATGCCGGGCTTCCAGGCCGAATTCGGCCATCGATTTGGCCGCGTGCGCCAGCGTCACCGCGTCGGATTCGAAGAAGCCGCCCGCGCCGGGGACGATCAGTCCGGCGCGCAGCAGGTCGTCGAGAAATTTGTCGTCGATGCCCGCCTTGGCGAGCAGATCGGCGCGGGTCAGGCGCACCCCGACGTCGACGCGCAGTTCGTCCGGCGTGATCTCGCCGGGGACGACGCCCAGTCTGCGCGGCGGTGCCGGACTGACACCATCGGTGTCCGCGCGCGCGGCGCCGGACAGCGACTGCCCGGCCTCCGCGGCGCTGTGGTGGGAGTGCGCCCTGGCGCGCGCTTCACGCACGCCGAGGGTCGCCGCACCACTGTCGATCGCTTCGAGTTGCTCCTTGATCACCTTGAGCGGCAGGTACTGATCGCGTTGCGCGGTCAGCACGAAACGCAGCCGTTCGTAGTCGGCCACGGAGAACCGCCGGTATCCCGACGGTGTCCGCTCCGGCCGGATCAGGCCCTCGGATTCGAGGAACCGGATCTTGGAGATGGTGATATCAGGAAAATCTGGTCGCAGCAGGTCTAGCACGGAGCCGATCGACATCCCTCCGCGCGCCCACTGCGCCGCCCCTGTCACAGCACTGCGCCCTTCGCGAGCACCAGCACCGTAGGGGTCATCGCGACCCCGCGCCCGACGCCGACTCGTTCGCCTGCGCGCGCGGACCGGTCAGGAAGACCAGCCGGAACTTGCCGATCTGGACCTCGTCGCCGTTCTGCAGCTCCGAGGAGTCCACCGGCTCCCGGTTGACGTAGGTGCCGTTGAGGCTGCCCACATCGACGACCTGGAACGAGTCGTCGTCCTGACGGAACTCCGCGTGCCGACGGCTGACAGTGACATCATCGAGGAAGATGTCACTGTCGGGATGGCGACCGGCCGAGGTGGTCGGCTGATCCAGCAGGAAACGCGAGCCCGCGTTCGGGCCGCGCTTGACCACCAGGAGGGCCGCACCGACCGGCAGGCCCTCGACGCCCTGCACCGGCTGTTCGCCGGTCGGCTCTCCGGAGCGCGACGCGTCGACCTCGTTGAGGAAGTCCGCGCGGAAGACCGACGTCGTCTCGGCCGCGGTCTCCCCGTAACCCGGGTCCCTGTTCTCGCTCACCGTTTCTCTCCTCCTCGAACCTGATTATCCATGCAAGCAGGTGCTGTATTCGGCGACACGACCGGCGCGATCACATCGCCAGGAAAAAGATCCCGGCGTCGATTCCCCGACGTATCCGCTTGGCTTTGACCGTACCCTGCCGGGGCGTACCCGTGCAGGGAGAACTGTGAAGGCTTACTCAGCCCCCGATAACTCCTTGATAACCCGCCGCATCCAGCAGTTCACCGAGGGCGGAATCCAGCGCCGCCTCCTCGTCGAAGGCGAGCTCGAACAGCCAGCCGTCGTCGTACGGATCGGTGTTCAGCGTCTCCGGTTCCTGCACCAGAACTTCGTTCACCGCAACGACTTTCCCGCTCAGTGGAGCGTAGATGTCGGACACGCTCTTGGTCGACTCGACCTCGGCGATGCTCTCGCCGGTGGTCACATCCTTGTCGACCTCGGGCAGCTGGACGAACACGACGTCACCCAGCTGTGACTGGGCGTAGTCGGTGATGCCGACACGAACCGCCGTGGGGCCGGTCCGCCGCACCCATTCGTGCTCTTCGGTGTAGCGCAGATCCTCAGGGGTCCGGGTCACAGGACGTCCTTTCGTCGTCAACGTTGCACGCAACAGTATCGACTAGCTCCCGCGGTGCGGCACAGGCGGTATCGAACGCGCGACCGCGACCGCCAGCCCCACGTAGAGCACCCCTGTCCACACATACAGCGCGGTGCCCCAGATCAGCAGTGCCCAGCCGAAGGCCCAGCCGAAACCTGCCCCTGCCCAATCCATCTCCCCCGTGAGCAGCCACGGCAGGGCCGACATCAGCGCGAAGGTGGCCGCTTTACCGAGGTAGATCACCTCGGGAGCGGGCAGTTCACGGCGCTTGTATACCGACAGGGTCACGGTGAGTATCAGATCGCGACCGATCAGGATCACCGCGATCCACCACGGAATCAGCCCGCGTGCGACGAACGCCACGAGCGTAGTCACGAGGTATAACCGGTCGACGAGCGGATCGAGCAGGGCGCCCAGCCGGGAGGACTGGTCGAGCAACCGAGCGAGTTTGCCGTCGAGGAAATCGGTGAAGCCCTGGGCGATCAACAGCGCGAACGCCCAGCCGTCGGCATGGCGGACCAGCAACAACCACAGGAACACCGGGATGCCGATCAGCCGGATCAGGCTCAGCACATTGGGCACGGTCAGGATGCGATCGCTGAACACGCCACCGGTTGCGGTGTCGTTGGTGCCCGGCGTTCCCGATTCGGTTGCCACGCCCCTGCATACCGCACCGACCCCCGCTCGCGCCATCCGGCCACGCCGAAACTTCCGGCCGCGTTCTGTTGCCCGGCGGTCGCGGTGCCGCTCCGGCGCCGAACCGCTAACCTGGGCACTTGTGTCCGACAGTGGTTTAGATCTGCGTACCTACGTCTCCGCCGAGGACGCGCGCGAACGCGGCCGCGCCGCCAGGGAACGGGTCCCGGTCTCCGCCCGCGACCGGGCGGCCGAGAGCCCGGGCCGGCCGAGCGTGCTCGAGTTCGTCGAGGCGAGCAACCGGGGGCGGATCGAGCGACTGATCCCGTTGCGGATCGGCCGGATGACCGCATCGCCGTTCACCTTCTTCCGCGGCGCCGCCGGGCTGATGGCCGCCGACCTCGCCGCGGGACCGGACAGTGGGCTGCCCGCCCAGATCTGCGGTGACGCCCATGCCGCGAACTTCGGCCTCTACGGCACCCAGCGCGGCGAGATCGTGATGGACATCAACGATTTCGACGAGACCGTCCTCGGTCCGTGGGAATGGGACCTGGAACGGCTCGCCGCCAGCCTCGTGCTGGCCGGGCGCGAGGGCGGCGCCGACGAAGACGACTGCGTGCGCGCCGCGCGCGAGGCCGCCCGCTCCTACCGCCGCACCGTCGCCGAACTCGCGGACATGCCGTTCCTGCAGTCCTGGACCGCGATGCACGACGAGTCGATCCTGACCGAGGCCAAGGCCGAGGACTTGCTCGACGAATTCAAGAAGGCCGCCAAGAAGGCGCGCAAGAACACCAGCGCCAAGGTCGTCGCGAAGTGGACCGCGCACCTCGACGATCACGAGACCGATATCAGCAAGCACCGGTTCGTCAGCGATCCGCCGATCCTCACCCCGGTCGAGGAGCGGGTCGCCGAGGCCGTCATCGACGGGCTCGAGCGCTACGCGGGCACCATCCGCGAGTCCCGGCGCAACCTGCTGGCCCGTTTCGCGGTCTCCGATGTGGCGTTCCGGATCGTCGGCACCGGCAGCGTCGGCCTGCACAGTTATGTGGCGCTGCTGCACGGCAACGACGGCGAGGCGCTGGTGCTGCAGGTCAAGCAGGCGACTCCGTCCGCGCTTGCGCCGTTCCTGCCGCCGGCGGCGCCCCGGCACGAGGGTGAGCGCATCGTGGTCGGGGCGCGCAGCGTGCAGTCCGAGACCGACATCCTGCTCGGCTGGACGACGATCGAGCTCGACGGCTCGATCCCGTTCATCGTGCGCCAGTTCCGCAATCTCAAGGGCAGCATCGACCCGGCCGGGCTCTCGGCCGGCGATCTCGACGACTACGGCAGGCTCGCCGGGGCGTTGCTGGCCAGGGCGCACTCCCGCTCGGTCGACCCGCGCACCCTGGCCGGCTATCTCGAAGCCGACGACGACAAGTTCGACGAGGCGATCGCCCGCTACGCGGTGCGCTACGCCGACCGGACCGAGGCCGATCACGCCGAACTCGTCGCCGCCGTCGCGGCGGGCAAGATCGAGGCCGAGCCGAGCTGAACACCGGCCGTATCCTCCCCGGCAACCGCCGGTCATCGAGCTACGATGTACGCCAACGGTTCTCGGCCCGCGGCGCCAACGACCCAGAAGGGCGGACTCCATGCTCGTGCGCGTGCAGAATGCGGCAGGCACCGATGCCGAGCTGGCACTGATCGATTGGCTGCGCACCTGGAAGGATCCGTCCAGCCCGCACGGCGTCGCCACGATCAACTGCAGCTTGTTCCAGGACGATCGGCTACATCAGTTCGACGCGGTGGTGTGGACGCCGACCAGTTGCGTGGTGATCGAGGCGGAGACCTTCACCGCGCTCCAGGACGGCGTGCTGGAGATCCCGCTCAACGGCCCGTGGATGGTCTCCGGCGAGCTCGCGCGGTTCGCGGGCGCCGAGAAGTCGACGCCGCTGGAGCGCTCCCGTGAGCACACCTTCGCGCTGCAGAACTATCTCGCGGCGCGCGGGCTCGGCCAGCGCGCGGTGCACGGGCTCGGCGTCATCGTGCCGATGCAGGGCGCGCAGATCGACGTGCACCAGGGGTGGAGCGATCCCAGCTTCGACGTGATCGTCACAGACGATCCGCACCGGCTCGAACAGTACTTCGAGATGCTGGCCGCGAAGGAACACAACCTCTGGACCGCCAACGACATCGCCATCGCGTTCCGCGGCCTCGGCATCCTGCCCTATCTGCCCGCACCCCAGGATCTGCTCAACGAGGGCTTCCTCGGCCCGATCGATGTCACCCTGTGGCACGGCGGCCCGACCCAGGCCCAAGCCGAGCAGTACGCCGAGGAACAGGCACAGCTCGAGCGCGAACTGGCGAACCGCGGCCTGGTGGCGCCCTGGTACAGCCCGTGGAAGCTGTATCCGCGGATCGACGGTGATCTCGACTTCGGCCGCGCGTTCCTGCGGATCACGCTCGCGATCGGGATGATCATCGCGATCGTCTGGGTGCTGTGGTTCGTGGTGACCGCGGTGCTCACCTATGGTCCCGCCTGAGCCACCGCTGGTCGTCGCGTCCGTGCTCGAGGAAGTCTCCGCGCGTACCGCCGTCCGCGCGACGGCGATCGGCGCGGGCGCCGCTGTCACGGTCGCGATCCCGCTGACGTTCCCCGCCGACCACGGGCCCACCGACCTCGACTCCGCGGTGGCCGACCCGATCGCCGACACGCTCTCCCCCGGCCTCGCCGAGGTGCTCGTCGCGCCGAGCAGCGGGCCCGTCGTGCTGATCCTGTTGCTCGCGGCATTCAGCTGGTTCGCCCTGCGGCGCGAATGGTGGCGGGCGGTCACCATGCTGGTGGTACCCGAGGTCGCGCTGGCGATCAACACCTGGCTGCTGAAACCGGTGTGGGACAGGCAACTTCACGACTATCTCGCCTATCCGAGCGGGCACACCGTCCATCTCGTCGCTGTCGCAACGACTTTCGCGTGCCTGGTGCCGAACCTGAAGGCACGGATCACGGTCGCGGCGCTCACCGTGCTCGCGCTGGTCTCGATCACGCCCGGCATGGTCGAGCTCGGCTACCACCACCCCACCGATGTGCTCGGTGGGGCGGCGGCCGCCGCGGCCATGGCGATGGGACTGTGCTGGCTCGCTGACCTGGTGCGAGTCAGGACGCGCGGCTAGTTCCTTTCGAAAACGCTGGCGTCGTGCAGCATTTCGGCGCGCAGCATCTTCTCGGGCACGCCCATCGCCTCGACCAGGGTCAGCGCGTCCGGACGCAGCCGGTCGACGAGTTCGTTGACCCCGCGCCGCACCGCCTTGGCCCGTTCCACCGACATGAACCGGTGCATGATGTACCAGGCCGAATTCTCCTCCAGCGAGGCGTACACGTAGAGGTCGCAGACGGTTTCGGCGAGCGCCTTGGCGTCGGGGTCCTCGATGGTGGCGATCCCGTCGACGAATTCCTCGAGCACCAACCGGTCGATATGCGCGGCGCCGGCGGCCAGGATGTGGTCCTGGGCGTTGTTGAACGCCTCGAACGGGCCGGTGTCGGCGGCCCTGGCGCGCAGCCGGTGCGCGGCGGTCCGCAGCAGGTAGTCCTCGCGATCGGCGAACAGCTGCAGCTGCACCGACCGCTTGGACAGGTCGCCGTCGTCGACGCTGTCGTCGCTGCGATCGCGCAGGGTCTGGATCAGCTGGCGGACACCGGATCGTTTGCGCACCACATCGCCGGCCATGGTGGCGGCGAACTTCACCCAGCCGAGGGCATCGAGATCGCGGACCTCGTCGGAGTAGGCGGTGAGCAACTCCTTCGCGACGAGCTGGGTCAAGACGACATTGTCACCTTCGAAGGTGGTGAACACGTCGGTGTCGGCCTTGAGCGTGACGAGGCGGTTCTCGGTGAGATAGCCCGCGCCGCCACAGGCTTCGCGGCATTCCTGGATCGCGCGGGTGGCGTGCCGGGTCTGGGCGACCTTCAGGCCCGCGGCGCGCTTCTCCAGCGCGCGCTGGGAGCCGGATTCGGTGTCCTTGCCGGACTGGATCAGGTCCATCCGCCGCACCAGGTCGTTCTGCGCGAAGGCCAGCGCGAACGACTTGGCCACCAGCGGCAGCAGCCTGCGCTGATGGCTGCGGTAGTCCATCAGCAGGGTCTCCTCCCCGGTGTCGGGATCGGCGAACTGACGCCGCGCCAGCGCGTAGCGCACGGCGATACTCAGCCCGACCCGCGCGCCCGCCGACGCGGCGCCACCGACGCTCACCCGGCCGCGCACCAGCGTGCCGAGCGTGGTGAAGAAGCGCCGGCTCGGGTTGTCGATCTCGGAGGCGTAGGTGCCGTCCGGGTCGACATCGGCGTAGCGGTTGAGCAGGTTCTCCCTGGGCACCCGGACCTGGTCGAAGACGATGCGGCCGTTGTCCACCCCGGGCAGGCCGCCCTTGATGCCGTCGTCGTAGGTGGTCACGCCGGGCAGGTCGGCGCCGCGCTCGTCGCGGATCGGGACCAGCAGGCAGTGCACGCCTTGGTTCTCCCCGCCGGTGATCAGCTGGGCGAACACCGCCGCCATCCGCGCGTGCACGGCCGCGCCGCCGATGTAGTCCTTGCGGGCCGACGGTGTCGGGGTGTGCACCACGAATTCCTGGGTGGCCGGATCGTAGGTGGCGGTGGTCTCGATATTGGCGACGTCGCTGCCGTGTCCCGACTCGGTCATCGCGAAGCAGCCGAGCAGGTCGAGCGAGATCAGTCGCTTGATGTAGTCGCGGTGGCGTTCGGTGCCCAGGTTCTCCACCGCGCCGCCGAACAGTCCCCACTGCACACCGGATTTCACCCACAGCGACAGGTCGGCGTAGGCCAGCATCTCCAGACCGGTGACCGCGCCGCCCGGGTCGCCGGTGCCGCCGTTCTCGGGCCGGAACCCGCGTTCGGCGTAACCCATGGTCGCGATGACCCGCATCTGGTCGAGTACGCGCGCCCTGGCCGCGTGGATGTCGAGTTCCGGGTCGCCGGTGAAGCGGTCGTCGGCGAGCTGGACTCGCGCCTGGTCTCTCACCGCGCGCCACGGTCCGTCCAGCGCTGCGCGGAGATGTTCTGCCGTCGTCGTTGTGCCGGTAGCCATGTCTTCGACCCTAGCCGCGTCGCCGACGGGGTGGCGGCCCGAAACTCACCGACACAGACTCTTGCTCGACGATTGAACAGTCGTTTAGTATATTGAACATGTGTTCAGCCAACAGCCCGTACCGCAAGGACCCTCCCCCGACCTGACCACCGCTGCCCGGATCCGCGATACCGCGATCGACCTGTTCGGAGAGCAGGGTTTCGGTGTCGGCGTCCGGGCGATCGCCGCGGCAGCCGGAGTCTCACCCGGTCTGGTGAATCACCACTTCGGCTCCAAGGACGGCCTGCGCGCCGCCTGCGACGATCGTGTGCTCGAGATCATTCGCGACGAGAAACTGCGGGTCATCCGCTCCACAGGCGCTGCCGGGATGATCACCGCACTGGCCGAGATCGAGATGTACGCCCCCCTGGTGGCCTACATGTTGCGCAGCTTCCAAGCCGGCGGCGCGCTGGCGGAATCCCTGCTGGAGCACATGGTCGCCGACGCGGAGGAATACATGCAGGCCGCCGTCGAGTCGGGCCAGCTCAAGCCGAGCCGCGATCCCGCGGCCCGGGCCAGATACATCGTGCTCTGCCATGTCGGAGCCACCAACCTCTATCTGCAGATGCGAATGCAGCGTGACGGAAAACTCGACTACCGCAAGGCGATCCGGGACCTGTCGGACCTGACCACCTTCCCGGCACTCGAGCTCTACACCCAAGGCATGCTGACCGATTCGACACTGCTCGACAGCCTCATCGAGGAGTAGACGATGCCCTCCCACACCACCGATCGGGTCATCGAAGTCCATGACCTGCGTAAGACTTTCGGCCGCTTCACCGCGCTCGACGGGCTCGACCTGCGGGTCGGCCCCGGCGAGATCCACGGGTTCCTCGGCCCCAACGGCGCAGGCAAGTCCACCACGATCCGAGTGCTGCTCGGCGTGCTGCGCGCCTCCGGCGGCGAGGCGGCGCTGTTCGGCCGCGACCCGTGGACCGATGCGGTCGCCCTGCATCACCGGATCGCTTATGTCCCAGGCGATGTCACGCTGTGGCCGTCGCTGTCGGGCGGCGAGACGATCGACCTGCTTGCCAGGATGCGCGGCGGGCTCGACCAGACGAGGCGCGCCGAACTGATCGAGCGATTCGAGCTCGATCCGACCAAGAAGGCCCGCACCTATTCCAAGGGCAACCGGCAGAAGGTCGCCCTGGTGTCGGCGTTCTCGGCCGACGCGGATCTGCTCATCCTCGACGAGCCGACCTCGGGTCTCGACCCGTTGATGGAGCGGATCTTCCAGGACTGCGTCCGCGAGGCCGCGGCCCGCGGGGCGACCGTGCTGTTGTCGAGCCACATCCTGTCCGAGGTCGAGCACCTGTGTGACCGGGTGACGATCATCCGCGCAGGCCGCACGGTCGAATCCGGCTCGCTGGACCAGCTGCGGCATCTGAGCCGCACCGCGATCACGGCCGAACTGATCGGCGATCCGGGCGATGTCGGCGCGCTTCCCGGTGTCGACGATGTCGAAGTCGACGGCTCCACGCTGCGCTGCCAGGTCGACGCCGAGCACCTCGGCGAGCTGATCCGCGTCCTCGGTGACGCGGGCGTGCGCAGCCTGACCAGCGCACCGCCCACACTCGAGGACCTGTTCCTGCGGCACTACCACGTCGAGAGCGGCGCGGCGGTCGACGGAGAGAAGGTGCGGGCATGACCACCATCGCCGCCACCCCGAGATTCATCGGAATCACCCGCACCGCAAGCGAATTCGCGGGCACCGGGCAGATGCTGCGGCTGTATCTGCGGCGCGACCGGATCATCGCGCCCGCGTGGTCGCTGCTGATCGGGCTGATGCCGGCGCTGCAGGTCGTCTCGGTCAAGGACCTCTATGCCACCCAGCAGCAGCTGGACAGCTTCGCCACGACCACGGCGGCGAGTCCCGCGCTACTGGCCATGTACGGTCCGGTGTTCAATTCCTCGCTCGGGTCCATCGGCACCTGGAAGGCCGGGGCGATGTACGCGATGATCGCGATCGCCGCCGTGCTCACGGTGATCCGGCACACCAGGGTCGAAGAGGAGACCGGGCGCGCGGAACTGGTCGGCGCCACCAGCATCGGCCGTTTCGCCGGTCTCACCGGCGCGCTACTGCTGACCTTCGGCGCCGCGGCGGTGGCCGGAATCGCCTGCGCCGCTTCGCTGATGGCCGCCGACCTGCCCGCGGCAGGCTCGGTGGCGTGGGGCGCGGCGCTGGCCGCCTCCGGGTTCGTCTGGGCCGCGGTGGCCGCGGTCGCCGCCCAGCTGAGCAACGGGGCGCGGATCGCGCGCGGTGTCGCGCTCGGCGCGCTGGGCGCCGCCTTCGCGGTGCGCGCGGTGGGCGACGCCGGAAACGGTGCGCTGTCGTGGTTCTCGCCGCTGGGCTGGTGCCTGCAGATCCGTCCGTACGCCGAGGAACGCTGGTGGGTGCTCGTCCCGCTCGCCGCTGTCGCGATCGGCGCGACTCTGCTCGCCTACCAGCTGCTGCGCACCCGCGACCTCGGTGCGGGCCTGCTCGCCGAACGCCCCGGCCCTGCCGCGGCCGGCCCCGCTCTCTCGGACCCGGTCGGTCTGGCCTGGCGGTTGCAGCGCGGCTCGATGCTCGGCTGGACGGTCGGTTTCGGCCTGTACGGCCTGCTGATCGGTGGCGCGGTGAACAGCATCGGCGGCATGCTCGACGACAGCGGCACCCTGCAGGACGTGGTCACCGCGCTGGGTGGCTCCGACGATCTGGAGAAGTCGTTCATCGCCTACGCCATCACCATGCTGGCGGCGGCCGCGGCCGCGTATTCGGTGTCGTCGGTGCTGCGCCTGCACGAGGAGGAGAACGCGGGTCGTGCCGAGGCGGTGCTGGCGGCGGCGGTGGGCCGGGTGCGGTACGCGGCGAGCCACCTGCTGTTCGCGGTCGTCGGGCCGGCGGTGGCTCTGCTGGTGTCCGGCATCGGGATCGGGATCGTGTGGGGCGCCGTCGATGGCGATGTCGTCGGCAAGCTCGGTCAGTCGCTCGGTGCCGTCGCGGTGCAGCTGCCCGCGGTCTGGGTGGTCACCGCGATCGCCCTGCTGTTGTTCGGCGTGGTGCCGAAGTACGCGTCGCTGGCCTGGGCGGTGTTGAGCGCGATGATCGTGATCGTGCTGCTCGGTTCACTCGGCACGTTCCCGCAGTGGCTGATGGACCTGGTGCCGTTCGTCCACCCGCCCAAGCTGCCCGGCGCGTCCTTCGACATCGTCCCGATCGCCTGGCTTCTCGCCGTCGCGATCGCGGGCACCGTCCTCGGTCTGGCGGCCTTCCGACGCCGCGACCTACGCTGAGGGAACCGGGCCGGCGCGCGGTTGCCGCGTCGGCCCCCTCGGCTAGTAGGCGCCGTCCCCGCGTGTGACGACACCGATGGTCCGCGCGATCAGCGCGACATCGAGCACCATGGACCAATTCTCGACATAGGACAGATCCAGGCGCACCGAATCCTCCAGCGACAGATCGGACCGCCCGCTGACCTGCCACAACCCGGTGAGCCCCGGCTTCACCAGCAAGCGCCTGCGCATCTCGCCGTCATAACTGTCGACTTCACGCTGCACCTGGGGCCGTGGCCCCACCACGCTCATCTCGCCGCGCAGCACATTGCAGAACTGCGGCAGCTCGTCGAGGCTGTACTTGCGCAGGAACCGCCCGACCGGCGTCACCCGCGGATCATCCTTGACCTTGAAGAACACCGGGTTGCCACCGTGCTGCTCGATCAGATCGTCGACCACGGTGTCGGCATCGAGGCGCATGCTGCGGAACTTGATCATCCGGAACGGCACACCGTCGCGGCCGATGCGCTCGGACAGATAGAACACCGGCCCCGGGCTGGTCGCCTTCACCGCTATCGCGATGGCTACCAGGACCGGCGCGCTGAGGACCAGCACCGCCGCGGCGAAACAGAAGTCGAACAGCGCCTTGCGACTGGACTTCGCCCGGCCGTATCGCGGCCGATCGATGTGCAACATCGGCATCCCCGCGACGATGCGGTGCGTCAGCCGCACGCCCGCGATGTCGACCACACCGGGCGCCACGATCAGATCGACCCCGAGCGGATCCAATTCCCACGCCATGCGACGCAATTCGGCCGGGCCGAGATGATCGGTGGCCGCCACGGCGACCGACTCCGCCGCGCTGCGCCGCACCGCGTCGAGCACCGAGCGGTCGTCGCCGAGCACCGACGGCCCGCCGTGCCTCTCGAATCGCCCGTCGCCCGAGCCCGCGGGGACACACACCCCCACCACGCGATAGCCGGAGCCGGGATCATCGGTGAACGCGGTGGCCATCGCGTGGGCGGCCTCGGGCGAACCGACGACGAGCACCGCGGTGTGACACCGGCCCTCGGCCCGCCAGTGCCGCAGCCGCGCCCGCCAGGCCAGTCGGCCTGCGATGAGAGCGAGCAGGCCCGCGGGCAGCGCGATAGCGAGATACCCGCGCGCGACCTCGATCCGGAAGAGCAGCGCGAGGATCGCGAGGACGCCGAACAAGCGCAGGGTCGCCGAGACCAGCCTGCGGAATTCCTCGCTGCCGGTGCCGATCACCTGGGGGGCGCGGGTGCCATAACCGTGCAGCAGGGCCAGCCAGCCCGCCGCCAGCGCCAAGGTCACCACCGAGTAGCCGACCTCGTAGGACAGCGGCCAGGCCAGCGGCGGCGCGGCCGGGCCACCGAAGCGGATGGCCTGCGCGGCAACGACGGCGCCGAGCACCGCGACGACGTCGGTGGCGACCAGCCGCTGCGCGAACGCCGCCTGCCAGCTCTCACGCCGCGTACGGCCAAGCGCCTGTACCGCGGTGGCGACCTCGACTTCGCCGCCGCCGGTGAGCTCGAAGCTCATGAACCCACACCTCACTTCGGGAAACGCACCGTTTCCCGAACCCCGTTGATCCGAACGCGGCCGCAATGACCGTCCTACTTCCCCACGATTCGATGCCCGCCCGCTGATTGTTACAGACCATTTGCTGGTGGTCGCACCGAAATATCAGCGGCACAACGGGTTCCGAGAGTTAGCCAGATAACACCAGCGGCCGCCCAGCAGGCAAGCGCAGACTCATGGCTATTCGATATGAATGCAGGACAATCACTTTCCCGAGTGGGTGACATCATACTGCGACGAGCAATGGTCGCCGACGCCAGCAGATAGCCGACCTGGCGAAATCCTGACCGACTTCGAAACATATCACGAATCAATATCGGTCCCAGAGGTTTCAAGTCCCGCCCGCGCGGCGTCTGGCTGTAACGTCTCGGACCGCCGGACCGACTTTCGGCATGTCCGGCATCGGCCGTGACAGTTTTCGCGATCGTGTAAAAGGTGAGGCCCTGCGTGCAATGTCGACTCTGTGATTCCGATCGGCTCACGAGTGTGCTCGACCTGGGTGCCACCCCGCCGTGTGAGAGTTTCCTCGACCGCGACCAGCTCGATCTGCCGGAATCGACGTTTCCCCTGCATCTGCGACTGTGCGAGGACTGCCTGCTGTTGCAGATCCCGGCGCTGATCACCCCCGAGGACACCTTCACCGAGTACGCGTACTTCTCCTCGTACTCCGAGAGCTGGGTACGCCACGCCGAGCGGTTCGTCGACACCGCCGCCGAGCGTCTCGGGCTCGGCGCCGATTCGTTCGTCGTCGAGGTGGCCAGCAACGACGGCTACCTGCTGCGTCACGTGATGGCGCGCGGCATCCGCTGCCTTGGCATCGAACCGTCGGTCAATGTCGGCAGGGCGGCGCGGGCGGCCGGTGTGCCCACCGAAACGACGTTCCTGGACGAGGAGTCGGCCGCGCGGGTGCGCGCCGAGCACGGGCCCGCCGACCTGGTGGTCGCCAACAATGTCTACGCCCACATCCCCGATCTGCGCGGATTCACCCGTGCGCTGCGGGGGTTGCTCAGCGATGACGGCTGGCTGAGCATCGAGGTGCACCACGCGCTGAATCTGGTCCAGCTCGGCCAGTTCGACACCGTGTACCACGAGCACTTCCAGTACTACACCGTGCATTCCGCGCAGCGCGCGCTGGCGGTGGGCGGACTGACCGTCGTCGACGTGGAGCTGCTCGACACCCACGGCGGTTCGATCCGGCTGTGGGCGCGCCCCGACGCGGTCGCGGAGCCCGCAGCGCGGGTCTCGGAAGTGCTCGAGCTGGAACGGGCGGCGGGCCTGCATGTTCCCGAGGGTTACGCCGCGCTGGGACCGCGCGCGGAATCGGTGCGCCTGGAACTGCTGCGCTTCCTGCTCGATTGCCGGGCGGCGGGCAAGCGGGTCGTCGGGTACGGCGCCCCGGGTAAGGGCAACACTCTGCTCAACTACTGCGGTATCCGGCCCGACCTGCTCGAGTACACCGTGGACCGCAACCCCTACAAGCACGGCCGCTACACCCCCGGCACCCGCATCCCGATCCATCCGCCGGAACGCATCGATGCCGACCGCCCGGATGTGGTGCTGGTGCTGCCCTGGAATCTCGAAGCCGAGATCACCGCCCAGCTGCGCCATGTCGGCGACTGGGGTGGCGAACTGGTCTATCCGCTGCCGGTGCTGCACCGCGGCGACATTCTCGGCGACCCGGTGGTAGCCGGTGCCATGGAAACGAAGGTGAACCGATGAAGGTCGTGTTGTTCTGCGGCGGTTACGGCATGCGCATGCGCGGCGGGTCCGAGGACGTCGTGCCCAAGCCGATGCAGCTGGTCGGCCCGCGCCCGCTGCTATGGCACGTGATGCGCTACTACGCGCATTACGGCCACAAGGAGTTCATCCTGTGCCTCGGCTACGGCGCGGAGCACATCAAGAACTTCTTCCTCACGTATCAGGAGTCTGCGTCCAACGATTTCGTGATCCGTAACGGGCAGGTGGAGTTGCTCGGCAGCGATATCGGCGATTGGTCGATCACCTTCGTCGACACCGGTGTCGAGTCGGCGATCGGCGAGCGTTTGCGCCGGGTGCGCGATCACCTCGACGGTGACGAGTACTTCCTGGCCAACTACGCCGACGTCCTCACCGATGCGCCGCTGGACACGATGATCGAGACGTTCCACGCCTCGGGTGCGGCGGCATCGATGATGGTGGTGCCGCCGCAGTCCTCGTTCCACTGCGTGGACATCACGCCCGCGGGCGAGGTCAAGGAGATCATGCCGGTGGCGCAGATGCCGCTGTGGGAAAACGGTGGCTACTTCGTCCTGAGCCAGGAGATCTTCGAGCTGCTGCCACCGGGCGGTGATCTGGTCGCCGACGTGTGCGGCGCCCTGGCCGGGCAGGGCAGACTGTTCGGCTACCGGCATCTCGGCTTCTGGAAGCCGGCCGATACGTTCAAGGAGCGCGCCGAACTCGACGACGCCTACCGCAACGGCTCGCGGCCGTGGATGGTGTGGGAGCAGGAGTGATCGGGTTGTTCAGCCGCCCGCCGCGCCGGATCGCGGTGCTCGGCGCACACTGCGACGACATCGCGATCGGCATGGGCGCGACCCTGCTCGCGCTCACCGGCGCCGACCCGGAGGTGGAGGTCAGGGCGCTGGTGCTCTCGGGTGCGGGCACCGCGCGCGAGGACGAGGAACGGGCGGCGCTGACCGCGTTCTGCTCCGGCACGAAACCGGAGCTCGAGGTACTCGATATTCCCGACGGCCGCGCGCCTGCCCACTGGGACCGGATCAAGGACGCGCTGGCCGGCTTCCGGCGCAGCGGCGAGCCGGAGGTGGTGTTCGCGCCGCACCGCGGTGACGCCCACCAGGACCATCGGCTGCTGGCGGAGCTGGTACCCACCGAGTTCCGTGACCACCTGATCCTGGGCTACGAGATCCTCAAGTGGGAGACCGACACCCCCACCCCGACGCTGTACCACCCGCTCACAACCGAACTCGCGCAGCAGAAGTCGCGGTTGCTGCACGAGCACTATCCGTCGCAGACGGGCCGTGACTGGTTCGACGAGCAGGCCTTCCTCGGTCTGGCCCGGATGCGTGGCGTGCAGTGCCACGCGCCCTATGCCGAGGCGTTCGTGCTCGACAAGGCGATCATCAGATGGGAACAGACGTGAACATGCGGGTACTGGTCACCGGGCACCAGGGTTATCTCGGCACCGTGATGGTGCCGGTGCTGCGGGCGGCGGGCCACGAGGTCACCGGTTTGGACATCGGTTACTTCGCCGATTGCCTGCTCGGCGAGTTCGCCGGTGACCCCACGGGATTGGCGGTCGATCTGCGCGAGGTCACCGTCGAGCAGTTGCGCGGTTTCGACGCGGTGATCCACCTGGCCGCGCTGTCGAACGATCCGCTGGGCGCGCTGGCTCCCGAGATCACCTACGACATCAACCATCACGCGTCGGTGCGGCTGGCCCGCCTCGCCAAGGAGGCCGGGGTGCGCCGCTTCCTCTACGCCTCGACCTGCTCGGTGTACGGCGCCGCGGGTGCCGAACTGGTCACCGAGGACGCGCCGTTGCGCCCGATCACCCCCTACGCGCAGAGCAAGGTGCGTGTCGAGGACGATGTCGCCGCGCTGGCCGATGCCGATTTCACCCCGGTATTTCTGCGCAACGCAACGGCTTTCGGCTTCTCCCCGCGGCTGCGCGCCGATATCGTGCTCAACAATCTGGTCGGCTACGCGGTACTCACCGGTGAGGTGAAGGTGCTCTCCGACGGCACGCCGTGGCGCCCGCTGGTGCATGCCGAGGATATCGCGATCGCCTTCGCCACCTGCCTGACCGCGCCCGCCGCCGACATCTCCTGCCGCGCGTTCAATATCGGCACCGAGGTCAACAATCTGACCGTCGCCGAGATCGCCGCCGCGGTGGTGGACGCGGTGCCGGGTTCGCGACTGCTGATCACCGGCGAGAGCGGCGCCGATCCGCGCTCGTATCGTGTCGATTTCTCTTCCGCGCGTGAGGTTCTCGGTTTCGAGGCGCGCTGGACGGTGCCGGCGGGCGCCGAGGAGCTGTTCTCCGAGTACACCGCGCGCGGGCTCACCTCCGACGCGTTCTTCCACCGGTTCACCCGGTTGCCACATCTGCAGGGGCTCTGCGACGCGGGTGAACTCGACGCGCGGCTGCGCCGGATCAGTGCGCCGGCGCCAGCGTAGCGCGCAGCTGCGCCCAGCTGCCCGCCTGCGCGTCGCGCGCCGAGACGATGCCGGCGGGCAGGGGCCAGTCGATGGCCAGGTCGGGGTCGTCGTAGGCGACCCCGAGGTCCTCGGCCGGGTCGTGCGGGCGGTCGATGCGGTAGCAGACGTCGGCGACCTCGGTGAGCGCCTGGAATCCGTGCAGGAACCCGGGCGGCACGTACAGGTGGTGGAAGTGCTCGTCGTCGAGCCGGAACCCTTGGCGGGCACCGAAAGTCGGCGAGCCGGGCCGGATGTCGACGAGCACGTCGTGCACCGCGCCGCGTGCGCAGCGCACCAGCTTCGCCTCCCCGCGGCCACCACGTCCGTGCATGCCGCGAATCACTCCGCGCCTGGATCGCGACTGCGAGTCCTGCACGAATGCCGCGGCGGCGCCCTCTCTCCCGAAGTGGGCGTCGAATTCCCCGGCGTCGAAGGTCCGGGTGAACAGACCACGCTCGTCTCGGAACGGCTCGGGAACGAGCACCACCACGTCGGCCAGCTCGGCCCGCTCGATACGCACGAGGACATCCTGCCATGACTCGCCGGTGCCGCGGCTGCGGAAATTCCGCGCTCACTACCGTCCTCGACCTGGGTACGGTCCCCGCGGCCGATCATTTCCCACCGCACGACAGCCCCGTCGATCCGGCGGAGACCGGCCATCCGCTGCGGATGGACCAGTGCGTGGGGTGTGGGCTGGCTCAGCTGGCCGACGACGACACCGTCACCGCCGAACCGCGCGGCATCGAACCGCAGGCGTTGCGCGATCAGGCGGCGGCTGCCGTGCGCCTGGTGCACGCGGCCGGTCTGCTGCACGGGTCGACGGTGGCCGAGTTCGGCAGCCCGCACGGCGGCACCTGGCTCCCGTTGCTCACCGAGCACGGCTTCACCGAGCAGACCGAGGGTGCGGCGGAGGTGGTGCTCGATTGTTTCGGCATCATGCACGAGCCCGATCAGCGGGCCGCGTTCGCCGCGCGCGCCGCCGCGACGGCCCCGGACGGTGTGCTGCTGGTGCAGTACCATTCGCTGGCCGCCATTGTCGGGCAGGGGCAGTGGAATGCGTTGCGGCACGGGCATTTCGCGTACTACTCCCTGGCGACGCTGCAAGCTCTGCTGCGCGCGGCGGGGATGAGTGTGGTGACCGCGTGGGAGTTCGAACTCTACGGCGGCACTGTGCTCCTGGCGGCCCGCCACGGTGAGCATGCCGCCGATCCGGCTGTCGAGCGGGTGTCGGCGGCCGAAGCCCAGGTGCTCGAAGGGTCGACGCCTGCCCTGCAGCAGGTCGTCGACAAGCACGTTCACGCACTGCGTGAATGGCTGGAAATCGCTGCCGCACAAGGCACTCGGGTGTACGCCTATGGCGCCGCGTCCCGCGCCGTTGCCCTGCTGTCCATGGCGGGCGCGCGACGTGGCCTGCTCGCCGGTGTCGCCGACGCTTCCCCCGCCAAACAGGGCTGCCGGATGCCCGGCACCGATGTGCCCATCATCTCCCCCGCCGCACTCGTCGCCGCCGACCCCGGCGCCGTCCTGCTGACCTTGCCCGATCTGCTCACCGAAGTGCGCAGCCTGCTCCCCGAGCTCGAGGGCCGCTGGTTCGTCGACGACCCGGCCGGGCCGACGGCACCTACCTACGGCAAGGCCTTCTCCCGCTGATACTCGCCGAGCAGCACATCGACCATGCGAGGCAGAGTGCGGGACCGGTCGTGACGGGTAGCGATATGCGCGCGCCCTGCTTCCCGGAGCCGCGCCCGCAGCTGCGGATCGTGCACGAGCCGGCGCAACGCCCCGCCCAGCGCGACCGGATCATCGGGGGCCACGCACAGCGCGACATCGTCGGTGACATTGCCGCCATGGTCGGTGGCCACCACGGGAACACCCAGGCTCATCGCCTCGAGCACCACCAGCGGACCCGCTTCCGGCAGCACACTCGCCGACACCAGCACATCCCATCCGCGCACCGTCACCAGCGGGTCGACGTGCCCGAGGAAGCGAACCCGGCCCGCCAGATCGGGGCGAGCAGCCCGCTCCCGCAGTTCGGCCAGATACGGTTCGTCCCCCGGCAGGGCGGTACCCGCGATCTCGATACCGACCTCGGGCAGTTCGGCAGCGGCGGCCAGCAGCACGTGATGGCCTTTCCACGCCGTGATCACGCCGAGAATGCCGATCACCGGCGGCCTGCGCTCCACGATCGGGGCGGCCTCGACCGGCCACTTCACCCCCAGCCACGCGACATCCACCTCGAATCCCAGCGCCCGCACCGGCGCGGCCGCACGCTCGGAGACCGCGACGGCCCGGCCGACGGCCCGACGCCCCATCCTGGCGACCACGAATTGCCTTCGGCTGGCCAGAATGTCGTGCACCAGCCAGACCGTCGACCGGCGGCGCGGCACCGACAGGGCCACCGCGGGCAGGGCCATGGTCGAGTTGACCACCAGCTCGACCCGGCCGCCACGCGACACCTTCCGCAGCACGATCGCGGCCTGTAACCACCGCCACAGCATGACCAGTGCGGCCAGGACGCGCGCCGCTCCCCGCTGACCGGTCAATCCGAGTTCCCGAATCGGGAGGTGACCGACCGAGTCGGGCAGCCGGGCACTGAGCGGGCCCGTCGGGCAGACCACCCGCACCCGGTACCCACGCGCCACAGCCACTTCGATGACATCGAGCATGACCTTCTCGGCGCCGGACGCCTGCGCGGTGTGAGCGACGAACACCAACTCATGTACCCCGCTATCGACCGGCACGCAGCACCTCCGCATGGGTGCGCAGCACGGTCACGGCCGGCTTTTCGGTGTAGTCACGCCGCAGCATCCCGAAGTTCTGTTCGAGGTCGTTGCCGTCGGGACCGGCATCGACCAGGGAGTAGACGAACACCGGTCCGACATCGTGGATCGCGGTAACCAGACCGAGTCCCTGATCGATGATCCTGGCCTGCACGTCCTCGCTCACGGCCCGCGCACCGGTTCCGGTCGGCGCACCGAACTCGGTGGGCCACAACTGCATGGTGGTGTCGTGGTGGGAGTCCATGATCCGCCGGATCCGCATCAGGTTCCCGAACGCGTTGTACCAGCTCTGCGAGTCCGGCAGCTCGGGATAGGAGTACGGGTGCACGGCGATCGCGTCGAAGTCGGCGTCGGCGCCGAGTTCGTAGAGGTCCTCGACGAACGACGTCGGCGAGATGTCCTGGCCGTTGTCGGCCGCGGGCGCCAACCCGCCGACGAGGACCTGACCGTGCGGCTGCCGCGCGCGCACCGCCTGGGCGGCCTGGCGCAGCAGATGGGCGTAGGTGGCGACATCTGGGCGCGGCGCGAAGAACGCCGTGACGTTGGGTTCGTTCCAGATCTCCCAGTGTGCGATCTGGTTCTTGTAGTGCTCGACGGCATCACCGACGAACCTGCCGAACAACACCGGTTGCGGGGCGGCTTTGCTGCCGCCCACACCTCCGTGGGGTCCGGCCCAGGCCGGTGCGTAGGTGAGGATCGCCAGCACCGACAGATCGTGTGCCCGTGCCGCCCGCACCGCGCGGTCGGTCGCCGACCAATCCTGTTTTCCGCGAACGGGTTCGATCACCGACCAGTCGATATCGATGCGGACCCAGGTGGCGCCGGTCGCGGCGACCAGACCCATCTGCCGATCCAGTTCCTCGGCGCTGAGCTGGAGCCAGGAGTGGCCGCCGGAGATTCCCAGACCTGATCGGATCACAGTGTCAGTGCTCGCGGTCGGCTCCGGTGCGCAACCGAGCACTGTCGCCAGGACGACCACCGCGGTCAGCCCCGCCCGAGCGATCCGCCACAGTGTCATCAGTTTTCGGCCCTCGCAAGCTTCGTATCGTCAATCCCTCGGTCCTTCGCATGATGCTTCCGGCGATGAGAAGGTATATCAGGCAGGCCACGGCCGAGGTGAGAATCCACGGTGGGGCCCAGCGGTGCGCAATCGCGGTCGCGGCGGCGATCACCGCGACGGCCACACCGGTGACCGCGAGCAGCGTCGTCACCGGCAGCAGCCGCCGCATTCGCACGGTCGCCAGGACACCCAGCCAGACGGCGGCCAGCAGCACCACCTGCGCCGCCAGGCCCGCGATGACGGCGCCCTCGTAGGACATCCGCGAGATCAACGGCCACGCCACGGCGAGGTTCACACCCAGGGCGGCCGCCGCGATCCAGGGAATGAGGCTGTTGCGGCCGGTGGCCATCAACGCCACCAAGCCCAGGTGTGCCAGGGCACCGAGCAGCCCGCCGACGACCTGAAGGCGGCTGGCATCGGCCGCGGCAACGAAATTCGGGCCGAACAGCAGCCCGACCACCTGACCCGCGACCGGCCAGAAGGCCACCAGCGCGGTCAGTCCGAGCACGATCAAGGCCGCGTTGGCCTGGCGGAAGAAGCGCCGGAACCGCACCGGATCACCCGGCCACAAGGCGATCAGCAGGGTCGTCAGCGGTCCGACCACCGCCACCGCCGCGGTGTCGAGCAGGTCCGAGAACTTCATGCCGACGGCGAAAAGGCCCACGGACTCGAAGCTGTCGACATGACCGAGCAGCAGCAGCCCGACCTTCTGGAGCATGATGATCAGCGCCAGCCCGATACTCAGCGGCAGCGCCTCACGCAGCATCGGGCTCCACCAGCTCAGCTCGATGCGCCGGGCCGGGATGGGCCCGCCGAGCCCGCGTGCCACCGCGATGATCTTCACCGTCACGGCAACGACCTCGTAGGCGATGGCGGGCACCACGACGAGGAGCAGGGTCGGCGCCCACAGCACCGCCGCCACGGTCAAAGCCAGCTGCACGCAGCGGGCCAGGGACTCGGCCGCGGCGACCAGGGTCAGCCGCATCGTGGACTGGAACAGGATGGTCAGGGCATGGCTCGGGGTGGCGATCACCACCACCAGTCCGGCGAGCGCGGTGGCCGCGACCACTGGTGCCGGACAACGTAATACGAGCACATACCCGATGGCGAGCCCGTATCCGACCAGTCCGAGCACCGTGCGCAAGACGATGAACGAGGTGGCGATCTCGGCGGCCTCGGTGGGGTCACCGTGCACGAGTTTGCCGATGACCGCACGCCCGACTCCGAGGTCGGTGATGATCGCGAGCATGCCGAGCAACCCGAAGACGAACGAGAAATAGCCCCATTCGACCGCCGGGAGCATGCGGGCGATGAGCGTGGTGCCGAGCAGGCCGAGCACGGCGGCGAAGATCCGGGCGCCCAGCATCGCCGCGGTGTTGCCGGCCGCGGCACGTCCCGACTGCGCGCGGGACCGGTTCTCGGTGGGGCCACCGCTGGGCCGGGGTGGCGCGGAGACGGCCTCGTCCGTCACGACATCAGCCCGGCCGCACGATAGGCGGCGACCGTCGCCTCGGCCGTCGCCTGCCAGCTCAGTTCGGACATCGCGGCGAGTCCGCGCGCACGCAACTCCCGGTTGGCGGCGTCATCGTGCAGCAGGGGGCGGATGGCGCGCACCCACGATTCGGTGGTCGCGGTAGCCACCAGAACCGCGCCGTCACCGCAGACCTGGGGCAGCGCGCCGACCGCGCTCGCCACGACCGCGCCGCCACAGGCCATCGCCTCGACCGGCGGCAGCCCGAAGCCCTCGTACTGCGAGCAGTAGGCGACCACGGTGGCGGCCGCGTACAACGCGGGCAGATCCGCGAGGTCGACGTAGCCGAGCCCGATCGCGCCGCTCGGTGCCTGCGGACCGTCGGATCCGGCGCCGGCCAGCACGAGCGGGACGTCGAGGTCGCGTGCCACTTCGGCCAGCATGGCGACTTGTTTGCGTGGTTCGACGGTGCCGACCTGCAGCACGAACCGCCGCGGCAGCTGATACCGGGCGCGCACCCGCGCCACGGCTGCCTCGTCGGGCACCCGCGCCCATTCGGCGGGAGCCAGCGGCACCACCACCGCCTCGCGACCGAAGCGATCCGCGATCCGCTGCGCGGTGAATTCCGAGACGGCGATGAGCAAGTCGGCCCGGGTCAACGACATCCGCACCAGCAACTGCTCACCGCGTGCCCGATACCGGCTGAACGCCCACGGCACATCGAAGACCGACAGGTCGTGCACCGTACTGACCGTTGCGCCCGGCCCGGACAGGGGAATATCGACATCGAGACCGTGGAAGACATCCATGCCGCGCAGTGGCGCGATACCGTGCCAGGCCCGGCGAGCCCCCGCCGCGACCGGCCGCGACAACGCCGCGATGCCTGATGGCAGCGCGGGCGCGGCGTCGGCCTGCACCAGCGCCGACATCGCGGTTCCGGGCATCAGCCCGGCGATCCGCCCCAGTAGCTCCCGCTGATAGGTAGCCACGCCTGCGCCGTTCGGGCGCAATGCCAGCGCACCGAAACAGACTGCGGGGCTTGCACTTTCACTGTTCACGTTACCTGCTCGGGGACAGAGCTGCGCTCGGCGGCCGGGGACGGGGACTGCTGCTGGGTGACGGCACAGCCGACGACCGCGGCCAGCAACCAGAAGTAGAAATCACTCGGGAAGATCTCGAAGTAGCTCGACGCCACCGCCGCCACCGCGCTGGCCAGCACGGCCGCCGCGACACCGAGCGCCAGGGCCGAATCGGGCCCGCGCATCGTGCGGGACGAGCGCAGCGCCATCAGGTAGATCACCACCAGGATCGCCGAGAACAGCCACACCCCGATCGGCCCCAGTTCGATGAGCAACTTCACGTAGTAGTTGTCGGGTTGATAGGGGCGGCCATAGATTTGAACCTCGCCGGTGGCGTACGGCAAGTCCCCGGCCATCGGGCCCAGTTCCTCGACCAGCAGCCGCGCGGCCGCGGCGCCGGTCGAGCCGAGTCCGTCGCCGAAGGGGTGACTGCCGACGGTCCGCATGACGGTGTTCCAGCCGGTCCCGCGATCGGCCAGGCTCGACGAAGAGAACAGCGAACTGCTGGCCTGCGACGACACCGCGATCCCCCCGATCGCGACCACGGCCACCGAGCCGATGATCACCGGCATCAATTGGCGCCGGTAGCGAACCACCGCCAGCAGCAGGGCGCCGACCAGCAGCCCGGCCAGCGCGGCACGCACCACACTCGCCGCCGCACCGAGGACCAGAATCGGCGTCGTCATCAGGAACAGCCGATTGCGCGGTCGCTTGGGATTCGCGAGTGCGACCGACCCGCCGACGAGCAGGACCATCACCAGGTAGAACGCATACGGAAACGGCTGGTTGAAGGTGCTGAACGAACGCAGCAGGCCGCCGGCGAAGCGGATCGTCTCGTTGTACTTGTAGCCCATCTGCGCCAGGCCCGCGCCGCCGATCACCTGCTGGGCAAGGCCGAACAGCGCGATCGCCACCGACTCCACCATCATGATCGTCACCAGCAGGTCGCGGTCGCGCGCGGTGAACGGGCGCAGATACAGGATCAGCGGGACCACGATGAAATAGAAGAACGTGATCTTGATGGCGAACAGTCCGAGCGTCCCTGCCGTGACGAACGCCGACACCACCCCGAAAACGCACAGTGCGGCGCCGAAGGACCACCACGGCACCACCGGACGCGGGTCGGTCTGCCGGTGCGGGACGAAAACGGCCACCAGCAGGGTGAGCCCGAGCAGCGCCTCCTTCCAGCCGTTGACCTGCATCCAGCCCGGCGCGATCTCGAGCAGACCGTTGAACGGGACCAGTGCGGCGACCAGCAACACGCCACGCTGCGGCCGGAACCGGATCCAGCGCAGGAACACCCAGCCCACCGGGATGGCGGCCAGGTACAGCAGCGAGCCCATGGACTCAGCCCTGCCCGGCCAGGCGCTTGGTCCGCGCACCCAGGCGCACCAGCGCCTGGCGCAGCACCTTGCCGTCGCCGGCCAGTACGTCGACCGGACCGACCAGGCCGCGGTATTCCCGTCGCGCATGGTGGTTGAACCGCAGCACATCGGAGAATTTGCTGAGGGTCGACGTCGTGGAGGAATGGTTGAACACCGAAGCCCGGTTGATCGCCAGCACCCGGTTGTGGCCGTAGAACCTGCCGCGCGCACACAATCGCGCGACAAGATCGATGTCCATCGCATAGAAGAAGTCGGTGCGAAATCCCCCGGTCGCCTCGAATTCGTGGCGCCGGAACAGGAACGCGGCGGTCGGGCACAGCTCGTCGGGCAGCTTGCGCACGAACGCGCCCAGCGCCGTACGCGACGAACACCGCCCGACCAGATTCCCCAGCCCGCGAGCCCGGGCGAGCACCGCGCCCGCGTCGTCGATGACGTCGAACTTGGCGCCTGCGACGGCGACCTCGGGATCGCGCAGCGAATCGACCTGCGCCGACAGGCAATCCGGGGTGATCAGGTCGTCGGCACAGACGAGTTTGACCAGATCGCCGCGGGCCTGGCTCATCACCCGATTCCAGTTGTCGACCATCGGCAGCACGGTGTCGTTGGTGCACAGCCGGATGCGCTCGTCGTCGAAGGACCGCACCAGGTCGCCGGTGCCGTCGGTGCTGGCATTGTCGAGCACGACGATCTCGAAGTCCACGAAATCCTGCGCTCGGATCGACTCGATGGTCTCGACAATCGTGCGTGCCGCGTTGAATGCCGGGACGCACACCGACACCGGTACCCCCACCACCGCACATCCTCCACAACACTGATCGGGCCTGCGCCGCGCGCCCGTTTCGTGCACAGTACCCGCCTGGCAACCGATATTCACATCGACATCGGTACAGATCGTTTACCGAACGCGAGGTCCGGGTACTCGTGGTGCCCGCCACGTGCCACCGGGTTAGCGGCGCAGCGGAACCCCAGCTAACATCGCGGAAGCAAGATCGGCGAAATGTGGGGGAAGCGTGAGCGAGACCGACCCGGCGGACACGGGCGACGCGGATCCGGGGCGTCCGGCGATGTCCGGGGTGAACATCGCCGACCATCTGCGCCAGCTGGTTCGCGCCCTGCCGATCGCCCTGGTTGTCGCAGCCCTCGTCGGCGGTGCGGTATGGCTGGTCCGCGAAGGCAGCCCCCGAACCTACGAGGCGAGCATCACCGCGCAGATCTCCCAGCAATCCATCGGCGCGGTGTTCAACGAGCTGACCCAGCCCTACATCGTGCTGGTCACCGAGAGCCGGGTGCTCTCGGATGTGGTGAAGAACGGGCTGGCGCCCTCGGAGAACGACCTGCGGCCACGAGTTTCGGCGATGACCGGGCCCGCACCGTCGCTGCTCATCATCAAGGCACAGGCCGGGTCGCCCGAGCAGGCCGAAAAGCTGGTGCTGGCGGTGCAGCAGTCGCTCGACAGTGTCGCGTCCCAGATGCGCACCGAGGCCATCGCCCGTTCGGCCGCCGATCTCGAGGTGCATCGGCGGGCCGTCGAGGACACCTTCACCAAAAGGCTGGCCGAGGATCCGCTGCGCCCGGAACTCAGTTTCGATGCCAGGGATGTGGCGCGCGAGATGGAGTTCCGCCAGGTCCTCGGCATGCCGCGCCTGACCGTGATCGCCAATCCGACCTCGGAACTGGTCGCCCCGCACCCGGTCCAGGAAGGCCTGTTCGCGGGGCTGGCCACGCTGATCATCGTCGCCGAGGCGGTGGTGCTGGCGCGCGGTGCGCTCAGCCGCCGCGCCGGCCGAACCGGTGGGCTCAGCGGACGAACCGGTGGTTTGCGTCGCGGGCGGAAAGCCGAGACCGCGGCCGCCACGGCCGCCCCTGTTCCCACGGCGGCACCCGAGCCGGCACCCGGTCCCGCCGCGCCCGCCCCGGCCCCGGCCCCGGCCCCGGCCCCAGCCCCAGCCCCAGCCCCAGCCCCAGCCCCAGCCCCGAAACGTGACACCAGGACCTCGACGCCGGTGGCGTACGACCCCGAGACCACGGTGCTGCCGCGGCAATGGCCGGTCCGTGCCGCCCCGGTGCCGAAGACCACCGGATCGCGCGACGTCTAGACATGGCGTTGTCGCGCAAGACATCCCCCATACCGGGCGACATGTCGCGCCTGATATTGGGCCCTGTTCACCACGGCGACAGCATCGTTCGCCTGCGGCCGCCGCGCATGTCGGACTTCGCGCAGTGGCGCGAGATCCGGCTGCGCGACCGCGCGTTCATCGAACCGTACTGGGGCACTTCACCACTGAGCTGGGAGCAGCGGCACACGCCCCGGCACTGGGCGCGGGAATGCCTGGTCGCCTGGTCCGATATGCGGGCCGGACACCGGTACGCCGGGGTCATCGAGGTCGACGGCCGGTTCGTAGGGCAGGTGGAGTACTTCATCATCGACGCGGCCTCGGCTACCGCGGAATCCAGTGGCTGGATCGACGCGCGGTGGGCAGGCCGCGGGGTCATGGCACAGGTGGGCGCGCTGCTGCTCGACTACATGTTCGGCACCCGTGGTGTCACCCGGGTGCTGGCACCGGTCTCACCGGACAACCGACCCGCCCTCCGTTGTGTGCGCGGCCTCGGCTACCGCCACCAAGCCACCATGGCACTGGCCTACGACGCCGGTGGGGCACCCCGGGACCACACGTTGTCGGCGATCACCCCGGCCGACCTCGCAGCGCAGGACCTCCCCGCCCTCATCCCGGCCGAATCAGCCCCGGTCCCAGCCGGTTCCAGGTCCGGCAGCGTGCCGCCCGTAGTAGTCGCGCTCGCCGCCGCCAGGCTGGTCGCGTGGACAGCCCGCGAGCATCTGCGACGCTACGTGCCCGCCGAACCCGTGTCCCTGGTGGTCGCCGATCACCCGAATGCCGTGGTGCGCACCCTTGTCCGCACGGATCGATCGGCCTGGCGACGTGCCGCGACAGCCCACCGCACCCGGATCACGGTGGCGGTCGGGTCTGCCGAATGGGAACGCAGGCACCGTCAGGCCGGGTGGTACCGCGCACTGTGGAACACCCGATTCGGTCTCCGGTCACCGGTGGGACTGCACCTGGTGCTGCACGTGAACGATTGCTACGCAGGCGAATTCCGCCTGTACGACTCCCTGCTGCCGGGGCAGGCCACCAGCCTGTTCACCTGGGCCGACCCCGATCTCGCCGATACCGAACTCTGGGCCGCGGCGCTGCGCGCGGTCACCGAGTACGGGTTCGCCGAGCTCGGGCTGCGGCGGATAGCGGCCGAGATTCCGGTCGACGACACCGTCACCTCCGCTGTGGTTGCCGCCGCCGGCTTCGTGCACGAAGGTGTCCTGACCGACCATCGTGGCCCCACCGGGCTGCACACCGACCACGGTTTGTGGGGGCTCACCTGATGCGCAGTTTCGAACGCAGTGCCGCGATCCAGGCTCGCCTGCACGACCTTGTTCCCGGCGGCGCGCACACCTATGCCCGTGGCGCCGACCAGTACCCCGAGCGGATGGCACCGATCCTGGTGCGCGGCAAGGGTGCTCGCGTGTGGGACGTCGACGGCAACGAGTTCGTCGAATACGGGATGGGGCTGCGGTCGGTCACCCTGGGCCACGGCTACGAACCGGTGCTGCGCGCAGCCACCCTCGCCGCCGCCGACGGCCTGAGCTTCTCCCGACCGACCGAACTCGAACTATGTGCCGCGCAGGACTTCCTGGACCTCGTACCGGGCGCCGACATGGTGAAATTCGCGAAGAACGGCTCCGACGCCACCAGCGCGGCGGTGCGCCTGGCCAGAGCCGTGACCGGCCGGACCACGATCGCCGTCTGCGATCAGCCGTTCTTCTCCGTCGACGACTGGTTCATCGGAACCACCGACATGGCGGCCGGGATCCCCGCCGCCGACACCGTGAAGTTCGCCTACAACGATCTCGACGCGCTCGCGGCGACACTCGCGGGCGACACCGTCGCCGCCGTCTTCCTCGAGGCCGCGACAGCCATGGCCGAGCCGATGCCCGGATACCTGGAAGGTGTTCGCGCCCTGTGTGATCGGCACGGCACGCTGCTGGTGTTCGACGAGATGATCACCGGCTTCCGCTGGTCGGCCGGTGGTGCGCAGGCCGTGTACGGGGTGACACCGGACCTGTCGTGCTGGGGCAAGGCGATGGGCAACGGATTCCCCATCTCCGCGCTCGCGGGCAAGCGCGAGTACATGGAGCGCGGCGGCCTGCGCACCGACCACGACCGGGTCTTCCTGCTGTCCACCACGCACGGGCCCGAGACCGCGTCGCTGGCCGCGTTCCGCGCCGTCGTCCACGCCTACCGCACCGAGGACCCGATCGCCCGGATGGAGCAGGCGGGCCGGGAACTCGCCGACGGGGTGAATGCCGTCGCCGACGCGCTCGGCATCGCCGAGTACCTCCAGGTCCGCGGCAGGCCGTCGTGCCTGATCTTCCGCACACTGGATGCCGAAGGCGCACCGTCGCAAGCCTTTCGGACACTGTTTCTCCAGGAACTGCTCGAGCATGGTGTGCTCGGTCAGTCGTTCGTCACCTCGGCCGCCCACGACGCCGACGCGATCGCCGCCACGATCGCCGCGTGCGCGGCGGCAGCCCCGGTATATCGCCGCGCGATCGAGCGCGGCACCGTCGACGGGCTGCTGCGCGGCCGCCCCGTCGCCCCCGCTCTGCGTCGCACCGCGGCGCCCCGACAGATCGAAGTGAGCACCTACCGATGACCCGCGTCGCCCTCGTGCACGAACGTTTCACCGAATTCGGCGGATCCGAGGCGGTTGTCGGTGAGTTCGTCGAAACCTGGCCCGATGCCGAGGTTTTCGCGCCGATCGTCGCGCCGGGCGGGCTTCGCGAACCCGTCCGCACCGTCCACGACAGCTGGCTCAGCCGGGCACACACCGTCACCGGCGGCAGGCACGCGCCACTGCTGCCGCTGGTGCCGCGCGCATTCCGGCGCATGCCGTTGCGTGACTTCGATGTCGTGGTGGTCAGCCATCACGCTTTCGCCACCCAGGCCGCGCTGGCCACCGGCGCACCGGTCGTGGCGTATGTGCACAGCCCGGCCCGATGGGCCTGGGATCGCGAATTCCGCCTGCAGGAGGCGGGCGGCCGCGCTGGCCAGCTCGCGCTCGGTGCGCTGGGTGCCCTGGCCCGGCGCGGCGAACTGCGCGCCGCGCCACGGCTGACGCACGTCGTCGCCAACTCCCACGCGGTGGCCCAGCGGGTCACCGACTGGTGGGGCTTGCCCGCCTCGGTGGTCAACCCGCCGGTGCAGGTCGCCCGGTTCACCCCCGATCCGGGCGTTGCCCGCGAGGACTTCTTCCTCTGCGCGGGCAGGCTGGTGCCCTACAAGCGCGCCGACCTGGCGATTCGCGCGGCACAACGCGCGGGCGTTCGCCTCGTCGTCCTCGGGGAGGGACGCTTCCGCGCCCAGCTCGAGGCGATCGCGGGCCCGGAGACGACCTTCCTCGGCGCCACCTCCGCCGAGCAGCTACAGGACATGTACCGGCGCTGCCAGGCGCTGCTCATGCCCGGCATCGAGGACTTCGGCATCGTCCCCGTCGAGGCGATGGCGTGCGGCGCGCCGGTGCTGGCCGTCGGCGCCGGCGGTGCGCTCGACACGGTCCGCCCCGGAGTCACCGGCGAGTACGTGCCCGCCGGTTCCGATGACGACGTCGTGGCGGCGCTGGCCGCGGTGATGAGCGACTTCCGTTCGGCGACCTACGATCCGGCGAAGATCCGCGACCACGCGGGTACCTTCGCCCCCGAGGTGTTCCGCGCCAGGATGGCCGCCGTCGTCGGCGACGTGCTGGCGGACCGATAGCGGCAAGTTGTCCGAAACTTACAGTTACTGAAATTAACTGTCACACACACCCTTTGACCTGCGGCGACTGGTGACCATTCCCACACGATAACCGGGCGCCACGAGCTTGCCCAGCTAGGTTACTGACGAGTACGGTAAAGGCCAGCCGGGACGACGAGGTGCCCGGTTTCTCTCCAGCCATCTGCTGCTGGACTTCAACCGTTGATGCCCGCATCCACCGCCGCATGCCGGATCACTGTTGCACGACACCGTGTTTCGAGAATTTTCAGGAGGGGCGATGGTTTCCTACATCGTGACAGGCGGTACCGGGTTTCTGGGTCGGCGAGTGGTGCGGGGGCTGCTCGCAGCCGACCCCACCGCGATCGTGCACGTGCTCGTGCGCGCCGAGTCGCTGGCGAAGTTCGCCGCGCTGACCGCGCAGTATCCCGACGGCGATCGGGTGTTCGCGCTGGTCGGCGACCTGACCGCCGACGGTCTCGGCCTGGGCGACGAGCCGCCGCGCGCGGACCACGTGCTGCATCTGGGCGCCGTCTACGACATGACCGCCGACGAACAGACCTCGCACGCGGCCAATGTCGCGGGCACCCGCTCGGTGATCGAGCTGGCGCGCAGGCTCGATGCCGTGCTGCACCACGTGTCCTCGGTGGCGGTGGCCGGTGATCATCGCGGCAAGTTCTTCGAGGAGGATTTCGACCTCGGCCAGAACCTGACCTCGCCGTATCACCGCACCAAGTTCGCCGCCGAGAAGCTGGTCCGCGAGGCGACCGACGTGCGCTCGCGGGTCTATCGCCCGGCGATCGTGGTCGGCGATTCGCGCACCGGCGAGATGGACAAGATCGACGGCCCCTACTACTTCTTCCAGGCGATCGCCGCGCTGTCGGCGCTGCCCGCCGAGTTGCCGTTGCCGCTGCCCGATCTGGGCGCGACCAATGTGGTGCCGGTCGACTATGTCGCCGAGGCGATGGTGCGGCTGGTGCGCCGCGACGGGCTGGACGGGCGCACATTCCACCTGGTCAACCCGGAGCCGCAGCCCTTCGGCGACATCTACCGTGCCCTCGCGACCGCCGCGGGCGGCCCCGCGGGCATCGGCACGGTGCCGGGTAGTGCCCGCGCGCTCAACAGCCTCGGCCATGTCCCCGGCGCGCATGCGGTGCGCGATTTCCTGTTCGAGCAGGCGGGCATTCCGGCGGCTGTCGCCCCGCACGTCGGTTTCACCGCCGAGTTCGTCGCCGATTCCACCCAGGCCCAGCTGCCCGGGCTGACCGTGCCAGCGTTCGACACCTACGCCGAGCGGCTGTGGGATTTCTGGCGCGCGAACCTGGACCCGCACCGTGGCCGTCCCGCGGCCGACGCCGACCGGCTCTCGGGCCGGATCGTGCTCATCACCGGCGCGTCCTCGGGGATCGGTCTGGCCACCGCCCATGCGGTCGCCCGGCGCGGCGCGACCGTGCTCATGGTGGCTCGCGGTGTCGAAGACCTCACCGCCGCCGCGGAATCCGTGCGCGCCGACGGCGGCACCGCGTTCGCCTACCCGTGCGACATCACCGACGCGACCGCCGTGGACGCCCTGGTGGGGCAGCTGCTGACCGAGCACGGTCACGTCGACTACCTGATCAACAATGCGGGCCGATCGATTCGCCGTTCGGTCGCCAATTCCGTCGACCGCATGCACGATTTCGAGCGCACCATGGCGGTGAACTACTTCGGCGCCGTGCGGCTGATCCTGGCGCTGCTGCCGTCGATGCGTGAGCGGCATTTCGGCCACATCGTCAACATCTCCTCGATCGCGGTCCAGACCAAGGTGCCCCGGTTCGCCGCCTACGCCGCGAGCAAGTCCGCGCTGGACAACTTCAGCGAGATCGCCGCCGTCGAGAACCGTGGCGCCGGTGTCACTTTCACGTCCATCCGGATGCCGCTCGTGCGCACCCCGATGATCGCGCCCACCGATCTCTACCGCGCCCTGCCGCTGCCCGACCCGGAGCGTGCCGCCGACATCGTGGTCCGCGCGCTGCTCGAGCGTCCTGACCGCATCGACACCCCCGTCGGCACCTTCTCCCAGGCCGTCGAGATGTTCCTGCCGTCGCTCAAGCGCACGATCATGCATACCGGTTACCGGCTGTTCGGTGAATCGACGGCGGCGCAGGGCAAGTCGGTTCCGGCGCCGGCGGCCGCCGAGCCCGCATCGACCGAGCCCGCCGAGCCGAGCCGCAACGCACTCACCGTGCTGGCTCCGGTTCTCACCCCGCTGATGGTGATGCCGGGCCCGGCTGCCCGCGTGAGCCGGATGCTGCCCGGCGTGCACTGGTAGCCGTCGGTCGCCAGGACCGAGGGGCCGGTCACGACGCTGTCGTGACCGGCCCTGTTCGTCACCGCAGGTGTGTGCGGGCCCAGGCGGCGAGGGTGGTCGGGGTCGTGGTGCGGATCGAACGTTCGTCCTCGGCGACGAATCCCGAGCTCAGTCCCTTCGACATGCCCGCGATGCCGTCGATCTGCGCAGCGCCGAGACCTGCGGAGCGCAGGGCGGCCCGCAACTCGTCGTCGGTGATCTGCACGGCGGTGACGTCACGTCCGATCTCCGCGCGCAGGATGTCAGCGACGTCGGCGAAGGTCAGATCCTGCGGCCCGTGCACGGCTTGCACGACTCGCCCCGACCACGCACCGGACAGCAGCCGGGCCGCGGCCACCTCGCCGATGTCGCGCGGATCGACCCACGGCATGGCGTGGTCGAGCGGCCACGGCGTGGACAATGTTCCCGTCCGGATCTCGTCGAGCTGGGTGAGCAGATTGGTGAAGAAGTAGCCGCACCGCAGATGCAGCACGTTCGCGCCGGTCGCGTCCAGCAGTTCCTCGGTGCGCGCCAGTCCGTCGATCTCCCCTGCGCCGCAACGCTTCTCGGCGCCGATACTGCTGAGGAACACTGTGGCCTCGATCCCGTTCTCGGTCACCGCACGCGCCGCCGACTCCCCCATCCGCGCGTACCCGGCGACCGGATCATCGTCGACGAGTGCGGGCGGATCGACCCAGAACAGCCGCTCCGCGCCCCGGGTGGCCGCCACCACCGCCGCCGGATCACCCTGGTCGGCCTGCACCACCTCGACGTACGCGCGCGTGGCCGCGTCCAGCCGCGACGGGTCTCGCATCAGCACCCTCGGCCGGACCCCCGCCTGCACCAGCAGCCGGACCACGCGCGAGCCCACATGCCCGAGCGGTGTGGTGACGACAATCCTCTTCTCGTGTGCGCTGTCTCCCATCCCTGCACGCTACGACCGATTGCGGTCAGTCTCCGGCCGCAATTCCTCCACCCGGAACACTCCGCGCCCAGACGGTGACCAGACGCCCTCCCGCGAATGTCCCCCCTGCGGACATCCCCTAGCGAAGAGGGCGTCTGGTCTGGTACCGCGGTGTCAGCTGACAGCGACCGGGGTCGGGGGCGCACCGAACTGCCATCGTTCACCTGCGGCGATGAGGGGGCGGGTCGCGCGGAGTTCGCGCGGTCTGCCCATGGCGACGGCCCCGACCGGGCGGCCGTCGCGCAGCGCCACGGCGAGGAAGTCCCTGGCATCGAGGTCACCGTCGACGATCAGTTCGTCGTGCGGGTGGACCCAGCCAGCGAACTGCATCGAGACACCGTGCTGATCGGTCCAGCCCCAGGGGACTTCCGCGACCGCGGCCGGGTGGCCGAGGATGGACATGGCAGCGGCCGCGCCGGCTGTCATGGCGGAATTCCAGTGCTGACCACGTTCGAATTCGCCACGGAGCGGATGGAATCCGGTGGTGGCGTCGCCGGCGGCGAAGACACCGGGGGCCGACGTGCGGTAGTGCTGGTCGACGATGATGCCGTCGTTCACCGCGATTCCGGCGGCCTCGGCCAGCGAGGTCTCGGGGACCGAGCCGATGGCGACCAGCGCGGCGGCCGCCGACCAGGTGCGCCCGTCGGCGGCGGTGGCGGTGACGCCGTCGCTGGTGTCGACGAGTTGGGTTGTCGCGGCATCGTTGTCGACCACCACACCGTGCTCGACGTGGATGCGGTGCACCAGCTTTGACACCGCCGCAGGCACGACCCGATCCAGCAGCGCCGGACCGGCGTTGAGCAGCGTCACCTGCGCGCCGAGCCCGCGGGCGGTGGCCGCGACCTCGCAGCCGATCAGTCCACCGCCGACGATCAGCAGCGAACCACCCTCGACGACGGCCGTCCGGAATGCGCTGATGTCGGCACGGCTACGCAAGGTATGCACCCGGGTCGACGCGGTGTCGATCGACCGGGCCCGCGCCCCGGTGGCCAGCAGCAGGCTGTCGTAGCCGAGCACCTCACCGGTGCCCAATCGCACTGTCGCACGGTCGGTGTCGACGGCGTCCACGCCGAAGGCCGGGCGCAGGTCGATCCGGTTGTCGGTCCAGAACTTCACCGGCTTGAGCACCGCGCGGTCGAACGACGCGGTGCCGGCCAGGAGTTCCTTGGACACCGCAGGCCGACGGTACGGCAGGTCCGGTTCCGCGCCGACGAGGACGATCTCGCCGTCGTAACCCTCGCGCCGCAGCGTCTGGGCCGCGGTGGCACCGGCGACACCGGTGCCGACGATGACGATCCTGGCGCTCATCCGCGACTCACCTCGAGCATCTCGAAGTCGGCCTTGGCGGCGCCGCAATCCGGGCACGACCAGTCGTCGGGGATGTCGTCCCAGCGGGTGCCCGGTTCGATGCCGTCCTCGGGCCAGCCCAGCGCCTCGTCGTATTCGAAACCGCATTGCACGCAACGGAACAGCTTGTAGTCGTTCATCGGGATAACTCCTCGCTCAGCTGGAAATCGAGCTTCTCGCGGACACCGCAGTCGGGGCAGCACCAGTCGTCGGGAATCGCCGACCATGCCGTGCCGGCGGGGAAACCCTCACGGGGAGCGCCGGTTTGCTCGTCGTAGCGGTAGCCGCATACGGGACAGAGGTAGGCAGCCATCAGCGTGCTCCGTACTTCGCCAGGACCTTGTCCCGCTTGGCGGGCTGGATGTTCACGCGGGTGATGTCGCCGTCGTAGTGCGCGAGCACGCGCGGGTCCATCACCTTGCGCCACAGCGGGGTCAGGTAGGCCAGGCCGATCAGGCTGGCGTAGCCGCTGGGCAGTTCGGGCGCGCCGTCCATGTGCCGCAGCGTCTGATAGCGGCGGGTCGGGTTGGCGTGGTGATCGCTGTGCCGCTGCAGGTGGTAGAGGAAGATATTGGTGACGATGTGGTCGGAGTTCCAGCTGTGCTCGGGGGTGCAGCGCTCATAGCGACCCGAGGCGGTCTTCTGCCGGAGCAGACCGTAGTGCTCGAGGTAGTTCACCGTCTCCAGCAGCGAGAACCCATACACCGCCTGGATCAGCAGGAACGGCAGGATCACCGGACCGAACACCGCGACCAGCACCGCCCACAGCACCACCGTCATCAGCCACGCGTTGAGCACGTCGTTGTGCATCGTGAACGGCCCCTTGCCGAGTCGCTCGAGGCGGGTGCGCTCGAGCTCCCATGCCGAGATCAGGCTGCCCCACACGCTGCGCGGCAGGAAGGTCCAGAACGACTCACCGAAGCGGGCGCTGGCCGGGTCCTCCGGGGTGGACACCCGCACGTGGTGGCCGCGGTTGTGCTCGATGTAGAAGTGGCCGTACCCGGTCTGGGCGAGGGTGATCTTCGACAGCCAGCGCTCCAGCTCGTCCTTCTTGTGGCCGAGTTCGTGCGCGGTGTTGATGCCGATGCCGCCCATGGCGCCGATGGTGAAGGCCAGGCCGATCTTCGAGACGACGCCGAGGCCGCCGTCGATGCCGAGCCAGGACAGGTTGCCGGCCGACCACAGGTAGCAGGCGAAGACCAGGCTCACCAGTTGCAGCGGGATGTAGGCGTAGGTGCAGTACCGGTAGTACCGGTCGTTCTCGAGCAGCTCCATCACCTCCTCCGGCGGGTTCTTGCCGTCGGGACCGAAGAAGCGATCCAGGATCGGCAGCAACACGTACACCAGCAGCGGCCCCAGCCACCACCAGACCGGCGCGACCGATTCCCAGCCCAGCTGATTGAAGGCCCACACGAAGGCCGAGGCCAGCAGTGCCGAACTGGGCGCGACCAGGCCGAACAGCCACAGGTAGCGCTTGGGATCGCGCCAGCGCAGGACTGCCGCCGACCCTTCGTGGTCCTCGATGCGAGATGTCGTCATGTCGTTCTCCTGATCGCCGAGACACAAGCTCGGACATTGCCGTGTTCGTTTACAACATAGCGCGATGTGTTCTCAGTGAATACACTATTCGAGAGAATGTCAATGATGAAGCAGAATCGATAGCACATGTACGATGGTCGGGTGGTCGAATCGCCGAACTTCCAAGCCGAGATGCGTCAGCTGTTGCGCGACCGCATGCTCGATGCCGCCCGCACGATGGTCGTCACCGAGGGGTGGGGCGCGGTCAACATGTCGCGCGTGGCCAAGGAGGTCGGCATCAGCAGGCCCGTGCTCTACAAGGAGATCGGCACCAAGCAGGCGCTCGCGGACGCGCTGATCGAGCGTGAGCTCGGCGTCTACCTGGCCGGGATCGCCGAGATGCTGGCCGAGCATCCGGCGGACATGATCGCGGGCATGACCGCCGCCGCGGACTACGCCCTGCGCAACGCGGGCGACAACACCCTCATCAAGGCTGTGCTAGCGGCCCGCGGCGAGGGCGACACCGCCCTGCTGCCCGCCCTGATGAGCGAACCGGAACCGGTTCTCGGCCGCGCGGTCGCCGCGCTGACCGGCACCGTGCGCGAGCTCCACCTGCTCGCGGAATTGTCCGACGAGGAACTCACCTCGGTCGTCGAGATCATGGTCCGGCTGACCCTGAGCCATCTGTTCCAGCCGACCGGCAGCGTGGACCGCGCGGTGGCGCAGATCGGGCGCGTCCTGTCCGGCGTACTGCCCGCCGCCTGACGACGACGGGCAGCAGGGCTCACAGCCGACCGTTCACCTGCCCGGCCGCGTTCGCGAACGCCCAGCCGTAGGCGCCGTGCGCGGTCGGGAAGATACCGCCCGCGCACACCGGATCGCCTGCGGTGCAATAGTTCGCGGTGCGATCGGCGTACAACGGCGCCACCGAGGCGCCGACGAGCCGCAGCGGGTCGCCGAACAGCAGGACCGCGACGACCCGGTCGGACATCCAGGGCGGCAGCACGTACATTCCCGGCAGGAGCATCATCGCCGGCGAGCCGAGGACGCCGTGGGTCACCGCCGCGCCCTGCGAGTAGCCGACGAGCACGAACCGCTGGTCGGGGCACGCGGCAGCCTGCGCGAGCAGGTGGCCGGTCATCGCCCTTGTGCCGTCGGAGACCGAGGAGGGCACCAGCAGGTCCGCCGGGTACTCGACCCGGTGGGCGGAGGTGTCGACCGGTAGCTGCGCGCTGAGCACCGCGTAGAGCGGGTCGCCGACGACCGAGCCCAGATAGCCGGGTTCGTTTGTGCCGCGGGCGACTACGACATCGAGCGTGGCGCAACTGTTCGCCCACGCTGTCAGCCCGGGGGACATCGCTGTCCCGATTCCCACGGCCAGTAGCAACACCGACAGCACTCGCGCTGTATGTCCTGCGACGTTCCGAATTACCTTTCGATAGGTCATGGCATCCACCCACTCACGCCGTTGTGAGAATAAAGAAAGAGCGATCACCGTCCACCGCAACGGTATTCGGCGTGCTCAAGGGTGGAATACCCGCTGACCTGCATCGACTCGACCTGATCTCGGCATCTCTTGCGCCACGTTCAGGTCTCGGATCGCCTGCGGCACAAGGCCGCCGACGCGATCAGTGCTTCTTGGGCTTCTTCTTCGTCTTGGGCTTGTCGTGGTCGGGCTCCCATTCGTAGCCGGCGACGCCGCGCTCGCAGTAGGAGTTCTCGACCAGGACGTCGCCCTGGTCACGTTCACACCAGCGCTCGCTACGCGAGCAGGAGGTGGCGCCCAGACCGGCGGCGACCGCGAGTACGAGCACGGCGGCACCGGTGCGGGTTCGGACGTTCATGGCTTCCCCAAGTCTCTCTCGAAATGAAACACCGCTGGTCAGGGCATTTTCCAACACTTACCCCCGACCACCGACGCACCAATGCTACGTTCCGTAGCATGCCGAGCACTGTGCCAGAACACACCGACGATTTCATCCCCGACGCGATTGTCGTCGGAGCCGGCCTGGCCGGCCTGGTCGCCACCCATGAACTGGTGCTGGCCGGACGCAAGGTCCTGGTGGTCGACCAGGAGAACCGCGCCAATCTCGGCGGGCAGGCGTTCTGGTCGCTGGGCGGCCTGTTCTTCGTCGACAGCCCCGAGCAGCGCAGGCTCGGCATCAAGGACTCCTACGAACTGGCACTGCAGGATTGGCTCGGTTCGGCGGGTTTCGACCGCGAGGACGAGGACCGGATGGCACGTCAGTGGGCGCATGCCTACGTCCGGTTCGCGACCGAGGAGAAGCGGGACTACCTGCACGCCTTGGGCTTACGCGTCACTCCCCTGGTCGGCTGGGCCGAACGTGGCGGCGGGCTCGCCGACGGGCACGGCAACTCGGTGCCCCGGTTCCACCTCACCTGGGGCACCGGACCCGAGGTGGTCCGAGTCTTCCTCGAACCCGTCCTGGCCGGTGAGGCCCGCGGCCTGGTGCGCTTCGCGTTCCGGCATCGCGTCGACGAGCTGATCGTGGCCGACGGCGCCGTCACCGGGATCAGCGGCAGCGTCCTCGCGCCGAGCGACACCGAACGCGGCGTCGCCTCCAGCCGGGATGTGGTGGGCGAGTTCACCTTCCACGCGCCGTCGGTCCTGGTGAGTTCGGGCGGCATCGGGCACGCGCACGAGCTGATCCGCCGCAACTGGCCCACCGAGCGCCTCGGACCCTGCCCGGAGACGATGATCTCGGGCGTACCGGCCTATGTCGACGGCCGGATGCTCGGCATCTCCGAGCAGGCGGGCGCCGCGCTGGTGAACCGTGACCGGATGTGGCACTACACCGAGGGCATCAACAACTGGGATCCGATCTGGCCCGATCACGCCATCCGGATCATTCCGGGTCCGTCGTCGCTGTGGTTCGACGCGAACGGAACTCGCATGCCCGCCCCGTGTTTCCCCGGTTTCGACACCAACGAGACCATGCGCCGGATCCTGTCGACCGGGTACGACTACTCGTGGTTCGTGCTGAACCAGACGATCATCGAGAAGGAGTTCGCGCTGTCGGGGTCGGAGCAGAATCCCGACATCACCGGCAAGGATCTCAAGCTCACGTTGCGCAGCCGGGTCGCCAAGGGCGCGCCGGGCCCGGTGGAGGCGTTCAAGCAGCACGGCGTTGACTTCGTCGTCGCCGATTCGCTCGTCGACCTCGTGGACGGCATGAACAAGATCGCCCGCGGCCCCCAGCTGGACGCGGCCGAGCTGGAACGCCAGATCGTGGCCAGGGACCGCGAAGTCACCAATCCCTACACCAAGGACGCGCAGCTCGCCGCGATCACCAACGCGCGCAAGTACTTCGGCGACAAGGCGGGCCGGGTCGTCAAACCGCATCGCATTCTCGACCCCGCTCAGGGCCCGCTCATCGCGGTGCGGCTCAACATCCTGACCCGCAAGACGCTGGGTGGCTTGCAGACCGACCTCGACTCGCAGGTGCTGCGCCCCGACGGCTCGGCCTTCCCCGGCCTCTTCGCGGCCGGTGAGGTCGCGGGCTTCGGCGGTGGCGGTGTGCACGGTTACAACGCGCTCGAGGGCACCTTCCTCGGCGGCTGCATCTTCTCCGGTCGCGCGGCGGGCCGGGCGATGGCGAAGCACCGCGCGGCAGACTGAGTGGTCTAGAGGGGGCGGCCGTGCCGTGGTGCCAGGGCGCGTGCCGCCTCCTTGGCGACCTCGGCCAGCGCCCGCGCCAGCCGGGCGGTGTCGAGGGCGCTGCGGTCGCCGTTCACCGTGCCAGACAGGGAGATAGCGGCGATCGCGACGCCACGGCCGCGGATCGGCACCGCCACGCAGCCGACGCCGGGCATCGATTCCTCGGTGTCGACGGCGACGCCCTGCCGGTTGCGGATGCGGGCGAGCTCGCGGTGCAGTTCGGCGCGATCGACGATCGTGCGGGCCGTGCGCGGGGTGGGGTTGCCACGCAGCGAGCCTTCGGCGATGCCCGGTTCGAGGGTGGCCAGCAAGGCTTTGCCGAGTGCGGTGCAGTGCGCGGGCAGTCGGCCGCCGACACGGGTCGGGATGGCGACCTGGCTGCGGCCGCCCGCACGGTCAAGGAACAGCACCTCACGCCCGTCGAGGACGGCGAGGTGGCCGATCAGGCCGGTGCGCTGGCTGAGGTCGTAGAGCAGCGGCCCGACGACCTCGCGCAGTTCGTTGTGCTCGGCGGCCAGCCCGCCCAGCTCGAGCACACGCAGGCCGAGGCGGTAGCCACCGGGAGTGTGCGCGAGCCAGCGCAACCGGATCATCTGGTCGAGGATGCGGTGCACGGTCGAGCGCGGCAGCCCGGTGCGTTCGGCCAGGCCGAGCAGGGTGAGGGTGGGGGTGGTCGAATCGAACGCGTCGAGGATCAGCGTCATCCGCTCGATCATCGACGTCGGCGGAGCTCCGGCGGCCCGACCCGATCCGGTCCACAGGTCCTCCGGCGCCGGCTCGGTCACGATCTCGACCGTCATTGATCCAACCTCCACAGTGCGTAGCGGATACAGACTAGAGCCGTCTGCTCCGCTTACGCACCATTTCGCTGGACCATCCGGTTCACCAGGCGATTCCGTGACCCCGTCACATGCTGCCGAACAGTTCCCGCCTCGGCTACGCCGGTTCCTGGCTCGACGACGGACGCCGGGTCCGCGATCGGGCGTTCTCGAGCTGCGCTGCCCGTTCGACGAGCAGTTCGGCCGGGCCCGATGGCGGGGTGTTGCGGCGCCAGATGGCACGGAATTTGCGGGTCAGCCGGGCAGCGTCGGCGGACGGGACGGCGACCAGGGCGCCGGTGGCGAGATCGGGTGCCGCGATCAAGCGGCTCAAGACGGCAGGCGCCATGCCGGTTCTGGCCGCGGCGACGATCGCCGCAGCCGATCCCAGTTCCGCGGCCGGTCCGGTGGGTGTCGCGGCGGTGCTGAGCAGGTCCCAGACGGTGTCGCGGGTGCCGGAGCCGGGTTCGCGCCACAGCAGTGCGGTACGTGCCAGTTCCGCCAGGGCGACCGGCGTCGTGCGGCGGGCCCACGGGTGGTCCGGCGCCACGACGACGACCAGGTCGTCGGTGCCGAGTACCCGGCTGCCGAGGCCGGCGGGCGGATGCGGGCCCTCGACGAAACCGAGGTCGGCCACACCATCGCGGACGAGGGCGGCGACCTGGGTCGAATTCTCCACTTCGAGGGAGATCAGGACCTCGGGATGGTCGGTGCGCAGCGCGGCCAGCCAGTGTGGAATGCGGTGGTCGGCAATCGTTTTCGAGGCGGCGATGCGCAGGCGCGGGGCCTGGGCCGCGCGCAGGCGGTCGACGTCGTCGACGAGATCGCGCACGGCCGCGAGGACGGTGCGCGCGCGGTCGACGACGGCGCGGCCCGCGTCGGTCAGCTCGGAGCCGGTCGGCCCCCGGTCGAGCAGTTTCACCCGCATCCGGCGTTCCAGCGCGCTGATCCGCATGCTCGCCGCGGGCTGGCTGATGCCATGTCTGCGGGCGGCGGCGCCCAGGCTGCCCAGTTCGGACACCGATACGAGGAGGTCGAGCACCTCCAGATCGGGGGCTCCGGGTGGCAGCGTCATGCGCCGATTATGAGTGACCGGCGCTTCCGCACCGCATCAGGCGTCATCGGAGCGGAGTCGGTGACGCAGATTCTTCACCACGCCGTAGAGGGCGACGACCGGTTTCAGCGGCATCCATTCGCCGAATCGGTATTCCCGTCCCGGGACGAGGCGCACGGCCAGTTCCGGGCTCTGTTCCGCGAGATAGTCGCGGCCCGTCGCGGCGTGGGTGGGCAGTGAGACGATCTTGATCCGGTCGACGTCCTTCAGATACGGGATCGCGAAAGCGATGTTCTCCCAGGTGGATCGGCTCGAATCCTCGAGCACGAGTTCCCCGCGGTACCCGCGCGCTTGTGTCGCGTACTCCGCCATCAGCGTGGCTTCCGGTACCGGGCCCGCACATGCTGCCCCGCACACTACGAGGCGGGTCTCGGTCGCACCCGGATCGATGGAACGCAGACCGGCACGGACCCGCCACCGATTCATGGCATTGGCGCGTTCCCCCGTATTGCGATAACCGAGGACAACGACCGCCTCGGACCCGGCGCGCGCGGGCCCGACGCCCCACCGGGACGCGCGCCAGTTCGCCCATTCACCCCACAGCATCAGACCGATACCGGCGGCGATCGTCAGCCGGGTTCGTTTCCGCACCCCTCCAGGAAAGCACACCCACCGAACCCAGATCCCATAAGCCAGCATTATGAGCTCCTCCGAAACCGGCGTCTACCTCCTATTCTTCGGCGCAGCGAAGGTGGTGGAGTGAATCGCGTACGTACCTTCGCTCCCGGTCTGGCCCTCGCCGCACTCGTGGCTACCGTGGCGACGCCGGTCGGCAAGGCACTGCCGATGATCGGTGCTCCCGTGCTGGCGCTGGGCGTGGGCGCTGCCGCCGGGATGGTGCTGCGGCGGCAGGAGGCGACCGACGAGCTGTTCGGTCCGGGGCTCGAGGTCGCCCGGCAGCGGCTACTCGGGCTGGCGATCGTGCTGCTCGGGCTCGGGCTGCCGCTGGGGTCGGTGGTGAACGTGGGACGGGAGACGGCGCTCGTGTTGATCGGGACGCTCGTCGTCGGCGCGGTGGCGGCGTTCTGTGTCGGCCGGATGCTGGCGGTCGACCGGGAATCGGCGACGCTGGTGGCCGTGGGGACGACGATCTGCGGCGCGTCCGCGATCGCGGCGGCCACCGCGGTACTGCGCCCGGACAAACAGCGGGTCGCCTACGCGCTCGGCACCATCTTCGTCTTCAATGTCACTGCCGTGCTGGTGTATCCACCGCTCGGCCGCGCGCTCGGCCTGTCGCAGGAAGCGTTCGGCCTGTGGGCCGGAACCGCGATCAACGACACCTCCTCGGTGCTGGCGGCGGGCGTCGTCTTCGGCGCGGGTGCGGCGCATTTCGCGGTGATCGTGAAGCTGGTGCGCAGCCTGGCCATCATTCCGCTGTGTCTGGGCCTGCACGTCGGCCGTCGACACCTCGTCGAGGAGGGCGGCGCACCCGCGGGTTCGCTGCGCCAGGCCTTCCCCCTGTTCGTCGTCCTGTTCCTGGCCGCCTCGATCGTCGCCGGTCTCGGCGTCCTGCCCACCGCGCTGACCACGCCGTTGGCCACGACCAGTAGCTGGCTCATCGCCGCGGTCCTGGCCGCCACCGGCACCTCGCTCAGCATCGAGCGCCTCCGCAGCGCGGGTATCCGGCCCCTGGTCCTCGGTGGCGCGCTCGGCCTGACCCTCGGCATCGCCAGCCTGGGTCTGATGTACCTCACCGGCTGGTGCTGAACCGCTTCGTGATCGCCGCGGTGATCGCGTCCGGTTCGTGTTCCTGAATGAAATGGCCCGCCCGCGGCAGCTCGACTACGTCGACATCCGTGAAGGTGGTACGCATGCGCGGGAGATAGGCCTTCGGCCGGAACGCCATATCCCTCATGCCCCAGACCAGCAGGGTCGGCTTGTCGCCGAGCAGGACCGGCACGTCTCGGGCGAGTCGGTCCAGCAGCGGACGTGCGGCGCGAATTTCCTTGGGCGTCGCGGCGAGTCCGCACCGGGCTTCCGCGCTGGGCTGTACCGCGCGGTAGTGGTCGGCCTCGGTCTCGGTGAGCTTGCGGCCCAGTTCTGCCAGCAGGACGCGCTCGACGAGGAAATTCTGTTCGAGAATCCGCCGCTGCATCGGCCTGCTGCTCATGATCGCGCTGAACGCCGTGTTGGCCAGAGCTTCCATCGGCCAGAACACGGTGTTGCCCAGCACGATCCCCCGCACCCGATCAGCGCGAGTGGTGGCCGCGCCAAGGCCGATGGGTCCGCCCCAGTCGTGGCCCATCACGACGAAGTCGTCGAGCTCGAGGTGGTCGATCAGCTCGCCGAGAACCGCGGTGTGCTCGGCGACGGTGTAGCCGTAGCCGGCGGGGCGTTCGGACAATCCGAATCCCGGATTGTCGACGGCGATACACCGGTACCGGTCCCGTAGGTTCCGCACGATGTGGCGGTAGACGAAGCTCCACGACGGAGCACCGTGACAGAACAGGATCGGCGGTCCGGTCCCCTCGTCGATGTAGTGCACCCGGCCTGCGGACGAGTCGAACCACCGGGACTCGAACGGGTACAGGTTCCTGTCGGGAACAAAGTCGATCTGCATGGTGTCTCCCTCCCGGTGCCAGACTACAGGGGGCGCACCCGGGCCTACGGTAGGCCACGCAGAGGCCGGTTCGGGCTGAGTTCTGTTCCGCCAGAAGGTATTTCGTAGATGAAGATCGAGTGGGGCGAGGCCACGCTGTCGCCCCGCTCAGGCCGTGCTGCCGGTGATCTGCCTGCCACCGTGCCAGCACGATGCGCGGTTCGGCCGCCGTGTAGGCCTGTTCGAACAGCGTGGACAATGATCGACATGCTCGCGCTGCGACCCGTCGCGTCGGAACAGGCCGACCACGACGCGCACGAACAGCTCGCCCAGGCCGTCGCCGACCGGAACCCCACGGCGGCAGCCGAATTCAGCCGCGCCCACCTGTCCGCGTTGAAGGAGGCTTTTGCATGACCGGCGTCCCGGTGATCGAACTCGACGAGGTGACCTTCCGCCGCGACGGCAAGAAGATCATCGACGGCATCTCGCTGACCGTGCGGGCGGGCGAGCACTGGGCGTTGCTCGGCCCCAACGGCGCGGGCAAGAGCACCCTGCTCGGTTTCTGCGGCGCGGTCACCTTCCCCACCACCGGCACCGTGCGGGTACTCGGCGAACAGTTCGGCCGGGTGGAGCTGGCACGGCTGCGCCGCTCGATCGGGCACGTCAACCCGCGGCATCCGCTGCGCTCGGCGCTCACCGTGCGCGAGGTCGTCCTGACCGGCGTCACCGGCACGATAGACAGCCCGATGCGCTGGTCCCCCACCACAGGCGACCTGGCACGGGCCGACGCGATCATCGATACCCTCGGCCTGTCCGGCAAAGCTGGGGAAGTCTGGCCGACCCTGTCGCAGGGCGAACGCGGCCGCACCCTGATCGCCCGCGCCCTCATCAGCGGCCCCCGCGTCCTGCTCCTGGACGAACCGTCCACCGGCCTCGATCTGGCGGCCCGCGAGCAACTGCTCACCACCATCGACACCCTCGACCAGACCCACCCCGAGGTGGCATCGATCCTGGTCACCCACCATCTCGAGGAACTACCGACCAGCACCACCCATGCCCTGCTCATCGCCGACGGCCACACCGTCGCCGCAGGTCCGGCACCGGACGTCATCACCACCGACCACGTCTCCACCGCCTTCGACCACCCCATCGACGTGCGCTACGACGACGGCCGCTGGAGCGCCAGGGCACGCTGACACTCACCATAACGCGGGTTACGATCGCGAAGCATCACGTTGTCGGCACGGACAGGAGGATGTCATGAGAATCGTTCACCGGATCGTCGCCACCGCGGGTGTCGCCGCGGCCTTGACTCTGGCCACTACGGGGATCGCCGCCGCTCAGGAGGACGAAACACCGAAGTCGCCCCTCGTGGAATTCATCGAGTCGTGGCCACCGGCACCACAGGGCTGCGACCGTATCTGGGACCCGATCGAAAACGTCGTCGAGGATTTGGTCCCCGAGCCCGCCAAGGCGGCGTTCGACGCCTTCGACGATTGGTGCGAGGGCGCGGAAGACGTCTGACACGCTAGGTCCGATGTCAGGCGGATTCGAACGGGTCGTCGCCGAAATCCAGGTCGGCGCCGAGTAATTCGTCCGCGCGGGCCAGTGCGCGGTCGAGTTCGTCGGTGACCGAGTCCATGATCGAGATGCCGTCGAGCATCTCGGACATTTCGGCGCGCAGGGCGTCGAGTTCGGCGATGGCGGGGTCGACGGTGGTCCAGGCGACGGTGTCACGCCACCAGTGGTCCCGCTGGATCCAGGACCAGACGATGTCGCGAACCAACCGTGCGTCGGCGGTGAAGAGCTGGCGGTGGTCGGCGCCGTCGACGTGCTCGAGTTCGTAGGTGCCGTCGACGAGAGGGCGGGCCTGGATATGCTCCGTCTCAGTGCGGGTCAGCAGCAGAAACGGGTGGTCGGGCGCCGGATCGGTGGCATCGGTGCCGGGATGCGCCGGGTCGACGGCGCGTGGCGCGCCGGTGCCGTCGCCGAGGTGGACGACGACCTCCGGCGAATCGTCACGGTAAGCACCCATCGGGCCAGTGTGCCGGATCGGGGGCGGGCCAGGACAGTGGTACCGATGAATCGGCATCGGTGGCCGGATTCGCCAGCGGCTGAGGAAAACGACCTGCGGGCCGGCGCGGTGCGGAGTACCGTCGCGCCGGTGACGTGGACAGCACCCGAACTCACGCCGACGCGGACCCTCGTCGGGGCGGCGGAACGCCCGATGCTGCAGTCCTGGTTGGACTTTCACCGCCAGACCCTCCTCGGCAAATGCGGCGGTCTCGACGCCGAGCAGCTCGCGACCCGGTCGGTGCCACCGTCGACGCTCTCGCTGCTCGGGCTGATCCGCCACCTCACCGAGGTCGAGCGCGGGTGGTTCCGGGTGTCGGCGGCGGGTGAATCGGTCGAGCCGGTCTACGGGTCGGTGACCGAGCCCGACGCCGATTTCGACGACCTCGCCTCGGTCCCCGCCGAGGACGTCTTCGCCGCGTTCCACGCCGAGATCGCCGCCTGCGACGCGGCCGTCGCCGAACTGGCGCTCGACCATGTTTTTCTTGTCCCGTGGCGTTCCGACGACTACACCCTGCGCTGGGCGTATCTGCACATGATCGAGGAGTACGCCAGGCACAACGGCCACGCCGACCTGTTGCGGGAACGGATCGACGGCGTCACCGGCAGCTTCTGACCCAGATCAGCCGGTGACCACCTCGGGGGTCAGCTGGTCGAGATCGTCGATCACCACAGCGGCCAGCGCCAGCGCGTCGGGTGTCGGCGGGAACTCCGGACGAGGGTCGGCGATCAGGCGCATGCCCGCCGAGTGCGCGGAGATCAACCCGTTGGTCGAATCCTCCACGGCAGTACAGTCCTTCGGATCGACGCCGAGGCGCTGGGCGACGGTGAGATACACGTCGGGCGCCGGCTTGCCCCTGCCGATCTCCTCGGTCGACAGGATCGCCGAGAAGTACTCCAGCAGACCGGATTTCGCGAGCACCAGGTCGATCAGGGTACGCGGCGAGGAACTGGCCAGGCCGAGTTTCCACTGACCGGCGCACCGCTGCACCGCCTCGACAGCGCCCGGCAGCAACGGCACGTGGTGCGCGTACGTGTCGGCCATCAGGTCGATGACCTTGGTCGAGATGTCGTCGAGCGGCATGGCGACGCCGAGGTCGTCACTCATGTAGGCGGCCCACTCGGTGGTGGTCATGCCCATCATCTTGCGCTGCGAATCCGGTTGCCACCGGCCGCCTTTGCGGTCGACGTAGTCATGCCTGACCTGTTCCCAGATGGGTTCGGAATCGATCAGCACGCCGTCCATGTCGAACACTACCGCCGCGATACCCATGCGCTCAGCCTTTCGCCGTTCCTCCGCCGGGCACCACGCGGGCGTGCCGGCCCTTCCGGTACGTACAGACCTGCTCGGTGATCGGCACCCAGCCTAATAGAGGCGGGCCCGCGGCGGTGAGCCGTGTCACGAGCGCGCCGATGTGGGACACCGGACGCGAACTTCCAGCTCGGCAGCGATAACGTGTTGCATATGGACGATACACAGGTCGGCGCTTCGCTGCCGGACGCAGAGCACCACGAAGGCGGGTTCCGGCCGGTCGCCGAGCTGATCCAGCAGCGCAGGGAAGCGAAACTGGGCCACACGATCGGTGGCCCGCACTACGGGGAACTGATCGAACAGGTGCGCGAGCTGATGGACCGCGTGCGCCTGATCAACCCGTCCGACGAACTGGCCAAGGACGCGATCTCGACGCTCGAGCAGCTCAACGCCCGCCTCGACGCGGCGGTCGTGGACGAATGGTCGGCACCGAGCTGGACTCGTACCGACCTGCCCTCGCGCGGCAACATCACGCTGCCGCCGTACACGGTGGACAGCGCCGAGGTCGACGGTGTCACCGCCAAGCTGACCTTCCGCACCTTCCACCTCGGCGGCAACAGCGCGGCGCACGGCGGCCAGATCGGCGTCGCCTTCGACGACATTCTCGGCATGACCGCCGCGGTACACACCAAGGCCGTCACCCGCACCGCGTCGCTGACCATCGACTACCGCTCGATCACCCCGCTCAACCGGGAGCTGACGATCCGCGCGTGGGTCGAGCGCACCGACGGGCGCAAGGTGTACCTGCGGGCGACGATGCACGACGGCGAGCGCCTGTGCGCGGAGGCGAACGGGCTGTTCATCCTCCTCAAGCCCGGTCAGCCCTGATCTCCTCCGGTCACCGGGCGACATTGCGATCGACGTGATCCGAATGTCGCCCGGACCGGCCGGGGTGGCGTAATACCCCCGCGGGGCGCGATCGTCGCAGGTCCCGGCGACAGCCACCCGGCGGAGAAACATCCCCTGAATTCGAGCCCGTTTCACGCCGGGCTCCGGCCCGCATAACGGCCGCTATCGTCGCTGTTCATGCAGGTCAGCGAGAAAACGGCAGCCGCAGAGCCCACCCCGATTCGAGGCCAGCGCGCCGATCGGGCGCGCCGGGTGGCCGACATCCTGCGCCACCAGATCCTGGCGGGCGCGGTCGAGGGCGCGCTGCCCGGCGAGCAGGAGCTCGCCGCCGAGCACGACACCTCCCGCAATACCGTCCGTGAGGCGCTGGCGCTGCTGCGCGACGAAGGCCTCATCGATCGCGCGCCGAAGGTCGGCACCCGCGTCGCCGCCCGCAAGTACGACCACGGCCTCGACGCGCTGCTCGGCTTGCAGGAGACGCTCAAGGAGCACGGCACCGTCCGCAACGAGGTGCGCGCGGCCACCCACATCACCGCTCCCCCTGCCGTCGCGCGCAGGCTCGGTCTCGCGCCCGGCGATCGCGTGGTCTACATCGAGCGGCTGCGTTTCCTCGCCGACCTGCCGCTGAGCCTCGATCTCACCTATCTCGCCCCCGATGTCGGCGCTGCCGTGCTGGCCAACGATCTCGAGACCACGGACGTGTTCGTCCTGCTCGAGCAGGTCACCGGGCAGTCCCTCGGCGCTGCCGAACTCGCCCTCGAAGCGGTCGCGGCCGATCCACACACCGCGACGACCCTCGACACACCGGCGGGTGCTCCGCTGCTGATGCTCGAGCGCCTGACCCACCTCGACGACGGCCGACCCGTCGACCTCGAGTACATCCGCATGCGTGGTGACCGCATCACCATGCGCGGCAGTCTCACCCGCACCGCACCCGAATGGAAGGTCCTGTAGATGGCACTGGTCCCCCAGCGTGCCGACGTCCCCGTGACGATCGACGAATCGCTGTGCATCACCGGCTGCACCCTGTGTGTCGATATGTGTCCCCTCGATTCCCTTGCCATCCACGAGGATTCGGGCAAGGCCTACATGCATGTCGACGAGTGCTGGTACTGCGGGCCGTGCGCGGCCCGCTGCCCCACCGGCGCCGTCACCGTCAATATGCCCTATCTGCTCCGCTGAACCCGGGAATCCACGCATGAAGATCACTCGTCTCGTCCCGCCGTGCTCGCTCTCGCGCTCGTCGCGGCGGGCTGCTCCCTCGAAAACTCCGATGCCGCACCGGCGGGCACCGTCAAGGTCGTCGTCGGCTATCAGTCCAAGACCATCAACACCGTCACCGCGGGCACGCTGCTCAGGGCGCAGGGCTACCTGGAGCAGCGGCTGCAGCGGATCACCGACGCGGGCGGCGCGAAGTACCAGGTGGAGTGGCAGGACTACGACACCGGTGCGCCCATCACCGCGCAGATGGTGGCCGAGAAGATCGATATCGGGTCGATGGGCGATTACCCGTTGCTCATCAACGGTTCCCGGACCCAGGCCAACGAACGCGCGCGCACCGAGCTGGTGTCGATCACCGGCTACAACCCCAAGGGCGCGCTGAACATGGTTGTCGTGCCGAATGATTCACCGGCGCGGACACTCACCGATCTCGCCGGGCAGAAGATCTCGGCCAGTGTGGGTTCGGCGGGGCACGGCACGCTGGTGCAGGCGCTGAGCCGGGCGGGCATCGACCCGGCCAAGGGCGTGGAAGTGCTGAATCAGCAACCACAGGTGGGGGCGACGGCGCTGGAATCGCATCAGGTGAGCGCGTTGTCACAGTTCGTGGCGTGGCCGGGGCTGCTGGTGCAGCAGAACAAGGCCAAGCTGCTCTACGACGGCGCCGAGCTGAACGTGCCGACCTTCCACGGTGTGGTGGCGCGCCGCGCCTACGCGGCCGAGCATCCCGAAGTGCTGCAGGCCTTCCTGGCCGCGCAGCTGGACGCGACCGCGTTCCTCAACGAGAAGCCGTTCGAGGCAGCTGATCTCGTGGCCAAGGGATCCGGTCTGCCGCAGGAGGTCGTGTATCTCTACAACGGCCCCGGCGGTACGAGTTTCGACACCACGCTCAAGGCGAACCTGATCGCCGCGTTCAAAGACGATGTGGCCTATCTGAAGTCGATCGGTGACTTCGCCGACCTCGATATCGACGCGTTCGTCCAGGACGGTCCGCTGCGCGAGGCCTTCGCCGAGACCGGTCGTGGCGACTACGACTCCGCGCTGGCATCGCGGGTCAACCCGAGCAAGGTCACCGGGACCGATCCGATCTGCGCTGTGCCGGTGACCGATCCGGCGCTGGCCGGTGAGATCTGGGTCGACGGCGCCGACAAGCCGCAGCCCGCCGCGAACCCCGGCTGCCTGTTGCGGGCCGTGCAGGCGGCCAAGGCGCAGGGCAAGACGATTCGGGCGGCCTACGTCCCCGATGCCGAGCTGGGTACCCGCTGGTTCGCCGACAAGGCGATCTGGCTGCGCGAGGGCTCGCAGTATCTGCCGTTCACCACTCAGGCCGCGGCCGACCGCTACCGTGCCGCCCATCCCACCGCCGCTCCGGTCTCCTACGAGCAGGCCGTGACGGAAGTCCGCGGATGAGCACGGTGTCCGTAGCGGCCGCAGCGCAGGACGAGACTGCCTCCACCACAACAGTTCTCGCTGTAGAGGACGTGGATGCCGACAGCGTGCCCGGGAGGTCGGTGTGGGTGTCCCGGGTGATCCGGGTCGCGTCGGTGGCGGTGGCCATCGGCCTGTGGCAGCTGCTCACCGCCAGTGACGTGCGGGCCGGGCTGCGGTTCGACACCCTGCCCACCGTGACCGAGATCGTCGCCGAGTTCGGCGAGCATCTGGGGACCGGCCAGTACTACCTGGATGTGGCGCAGTCGCTGATCCGGATCGTCACCGGGTTCGGGCTGGCCGCGGTGATCGGCGTGCTGGCGGGCATCGGTCTCGGCCGGTCGCGGCTGCTGGCCGACGTGTTCGGTCCACTCGCCGAGCTGATCCGCCCGATTCCGGCGATCGCGCTGGTGCCGGTGGCGATCCTGCTGTTCCCCAGCGACGAGTCCGGGATCGTGTTCATCACTTTCACCGCGTCGCTGTTCCCCGTGCTGGTGAGCACCCGGCACGCGACCCGGGCGCTGCCGACCATCTGGGAGGATGCCGTGCGCACGCTGGGCGCCACCCGGCGCGAAGTTCTGACCAGGGTCGTGGTCCCCGGCATCCTGCCCGGCGTCTTCAGCGGCCTGTCGGTGGGTATGGGGGTGGCCTGGATCTGCCTCATCTCCGCCGAGATGATCTCCGGGCGACTCGGGATCGGCTATCGCACCTGGCAGTCCTACACGATCGTCGACTACCCGGCCGTGTTCGTCGGCATGATCACCATCGGCGTCCTCGGCTTCCTCACCTCCGGAATCGTCGAACTGGCAGGCCGCAGGGTCACCCGCTGGCTGCCGAGAGAGGTTGCGTCATGACCACGACCACCGCCGCGCCCACCGTCTCGGCAGGCATGCGCTTGAGCCTGGAGTCGGTGCGGATCAGCTACGGCGCCAAGACCGTCGTCCGTAACCTCGACCTCGAGATCGCACCCGGTGAGATCTTGGTCTTGGTCGGCAAATCCGGCTGCGGCAAGTCGACGCTGCTGCGGGCGATCGCCGGGCTGCGGCACCCGAGCGGCGGCGTCATCCGCGCCGACGACGACACCGTGGCCGGACCGTCGGCCGATCGGGCGCTGGTGTTCCAGGACGACGCGCTGCTGCCGTGGCGGACCGCCCGCGCCAATGTCGAGCTCGCGCTGCGTCTTCGGGGCGTGCCGCGCGGTGAGCGGGCGGCCCGGTCTCAGCGCTGGCTCGACGAGGTCGGGCTCACCGGGTACGCCGACTATCTGCCGCGTGACCTGTCCGGCGGTATGCGCCAGCGGGTGCAGCTCGCCCGCAGCCTGGCCGGTTCGCCGCGCGCGGTCCTGATGGACGAGCCGTTCGGCGCGCTCGACAGCCAGACTCGCGCCGAGATGCAGCGCCTGCTCGTCGACACGTGGCGCGCGCACCCGACCACGATCGTTTTCGTCACCCACGACCTCGACGAAGCGCTGCTGCTCGGCGACCGGATCGCCGTGCTCGGCGACGGTGCGCTGCGCGCCGTCGTCGAGGTGCCCGACCCGCGCGAGCCGGTGGACCGGCAGGCGCTACGGGACCGAATCCTGGAGTCATTGTGAACATTCCCGACCTGTCCGACCGCGTCCGGCTCGACTGCGACGTCCTCGTCATCGGCGGCGGCACCGCGGGCACCATGGCCGCGCTCACCGCCGCGGAGTCCGGCGCGAACGTGTTGCTGCTGGAGAAGGCGCACGTCCGCCATTCCGGTGCGCTGGCCATGGGTATGGACGGTGTGAACAATGCCGTCATTCCGGGCAAGGCCGAACCGGAGGACTACGTCGCCGAGATCACCCGCGCCAACGACGGCATCGTCGACCAGCGCACCGTGTACCAAACGGCGACAAGGGGTTTCGCGATGGTGCAGCGGCTCGAACGCTACGGCGTGAAGTTCGAGAAGGACGAGTACGGCGAGTACGCGGTGCGCCGGGTGCACCGGTCGGGGTCGTATGTGCTGCCGATGCCCGAGGGCAAGGATGTGAAGAAGGCGCTGTATCGCGTACTGCGCCAGCGCAAAATGCGCGAGAAGATCCAGATCGAGAACCGGCTGATGCCCGTGCGGGTGCTCACTGAGAACGGGCGTGCCGTCGGTGCGGCCGCGTTGAACACGCGCACAGGGGAATTCGTCGAGGTCGGTGCGAAAGCGGTGATCCTGGCGACGGGTCCGTGCGGCCGGCTCGGGCTGCCCGCCTCGGGCTATCTCTACGGCACCTACGAGAACCCCACCAACGCCGGTGACGGGTACGCCATGGCGTATCACGCCGGTGCGGAGCTGTCCGGGATCGAGTGCTTCCAGATCAATCCGCTGATCAAGGACTACAACGGTCCGGCGTGCGCCTATGTCGCGAATCCGTTCGGCGGCTACCAGGTCAATGCCGAGGGTGAACGCTTCGTCGACTCCGACTATTGGTCGGGGCAGATGATGGCGGAGGTGAAGCAGGAGATCGAATCCGCGCGCGGGCCCATCTATCTCAAGGTCTCGCACCTGCCGGACGAGACGCTGTCCACCCTCGAATCGATCCTGCACACCACCGAGCGGCCCACTCGCGGCACATTCCACGCCAACCGCGGCCACGACTACCGCACCCACGACATCGAGATGCACATCTCCGAGATCGGTTTGTGCGGTGGGCATTCCGCGTCCGGCGTGTGGGTGGACGAGAACGCCCGCACCACGGTCCCTGGACTGTATGCCGCCGGTGATCTGGCGTGTGTGCCGCACAACTACATGATCGGCGCGTTCGTGTACGGCGATCTGGCGGGCGCGCACGCGGCATCCACACTGACCGAGGTGGCGGCGCCTGCCGAGCTGCCCGCCGACCAGCTCGCCGCCGCGCACGAACTGATCTACCGTCCCCTGCGCCAGCCGGAGGGTCCGCCGCAGCCGCAGGTCGAATACAAGCTGCGGCGTTTCGTGAACGACTATGTGGCGCCGCCGAAGACCGCGGCCAAGCTGTCGATCGCGGTGGAGACCTTCGAGCGGATGCGCGGTGAGGTGGAAGGGATCGGTGCGCGGACACCGCACGAGTTGATGCGAGCGGCGGAGGTCTCGTTCATCCGCGACTGCGCGGAGATGGCGGCGCGCAGCTCACTGACCCGCACGGAATCCCGGTGGGGGCTCTATCACGACCGGGCCGATCTGCCCGAGCGCGACGACGAGTCGTGGAACTTCCACCTGAACCTGCGCAAGACCGCCACAGGTGAGATGGAATTCGTGAAGCGGTCGGTGGCGCCGTATCTGGTGCCGGTGCCCGGCCTGGACGATGTGCCATCGGCCGAGCCGATCGTCGAGGTGATCGCGCAGCCCGAGCTGGTCGGGACCCGGGCGCCGCAGCACGACGCGCCGGTGCGCAGTCAGCCGGTGGCGGCCTCACCCTCCTCACCTCGGCTGGTCACCCTGCTCGCCCTGGATTCGCCTGCCGTCGAGGATATTTCGAGCTATCTCACCGATCCGGATCCGGTCGTGCGGGTGGCGGCGCTGTCGGTACTCACCGAGAACACACCCGACGGGTTCGCCGGCGAACTGGTGCGCGCGCTCGGTGACGAGGCCGCCTCGGTACGGCGGGCCGCGACCGAGAGCCTGCGGGAGCTGGTAGAGGTGCTGCCGGGCGCGGGTGCGCTGGCCGGGCACCTCGGTTCCCCGGATCCGCTCGTCCGGGCGACCGTCGTCGACCTGCTACGAGCACTGCGGGCCGGGTCGGCCGTGGAATACCGTGCGGCACTGAGCGATGCCGATCATCGGGTCCGGATCGAGGCGGTGCGTGCGCTCGTGTCGCTCGACGACGCCGCGGCGGTGGCCTCCATCGCCGGTGACGTGAATCGGGAGGTGCGGATCGCTGTCGCCCAGGGTCTCGCGTCGATCGGCGCGGGTGGGGTCGAGGTGGTGCGGGTGCTCGCCGGCGATGCCGATCCGCTGGTGCGGGCCGCCGCGCTCACCGCCTACGCCGCGCTGGGTACCGGCGCCGAGGATGTCGCGGAACTGGCTGCGGCGCTGCGCCATTCGGCCTGGCAGGTGCGGGTGGGCGCGGCACGCGGCCTGGCCGGAGCCTCGCCGGAATCGGCGGTGCCACCGCTGACCGAAGCCCTGGCCGACCGGCATCTCGACGTCCGCAAGGCCGCTGTGCTCGCGCTGGCGACCTGGCCGGGCGACGACCCCGCCGTGGACGCCTTGGAGACCGCGATCGCCGACCCGGACGCCGATGTCCGCGCGTACGCCAGGCGTGCTGTCGTCGCGGCAGGGCGCACACCGCGCGACCCGTCCCGCGCCACCGTGCTGACCGAAGCACACGCGTGACCGGCACCGCATCGGGACCGTGCCGCAGCACCGCTGCGGCAC